>JBLHWW010000057.1:0-20702 GCA_047629075.1 Psychromonas sp.
CCATTCATTAACTTCCTATGTCGATAAAATTGCTTTAACAGAGTGTTTACACTGTCGATATCACTGATAAAAATATTCCACTTTCAATCCCTAAAAACATCGGGATACTGATGCTGTTATTTGAATAAGTCAGCACAGATAAAAATCAGCTGGATTAAGCGATAAATAGGCAGTAAGTTTAGTTTTTCGTTGCACTGCTTTTCGATAGCTAAGTATATTAATGTCATATTATTGTTGGGTTAGGTAATGTTAAAAGACTTGCTAAAGATAAAGATACTTGTCTAATACCAATCCGCATAAGTAAATGGTCTAAAATTGCGCAGGAAAAATAATAATCGTAAGACGTTTGATTGAGCAATAGCTGGCTATTAAAATTGAAAAAAAGAAGCTAGCGTTAATTTTAACAACTAAGATAGGTCAGATATTTATGTGGATTCCTATAATAAGCCACTTGGAGCAAAGCTGATTTGACATGTGTATTTTGAAATACAGCGCATATAACCAACAGCAGAGAGAATAGCTCAGAACGTGAAAAAACAAGTAGGAAAAGCTCAAGGGGTCAAAAAGAAGACTTAAAAAAAGGCTTATTTATAGGAACAGTTAGCATAGTAAAAAGCCCGCCACTACAAAGGCAGTAACGGGCAATAAAAGATAATTTAGGTTAGTTGTAACCCTTCCAGGGGATCAGTTTCTTTTCCAAATAACGCATCAGTAAATCAAAGCAGTAGGCAATGATTCCGATCACTAAAATACCCGCAATAACTACATCAGTCACCAAAAATTCCGAAGCATTAAGTACCATAAAACCAATACCTCGCTCTGCAGCGACCATTTCTGCAGCCACTAAAGTTGTCCAGCCAAATCCAATCGCGATACGCATACCCGTCATAATGTCCGGCATTGCACCACGAGCGATGACTTGAGTAACTACCTGCCACGGGCTGGCCCCCATTGAGTAAGCGACTTGAATTTGCTCAATTCGAACTGATGTCACTCCTGCACGTGCACTTAGTACAATCGGAGATAACATTGCTAGGAAAATGAGTGTCACTTTGCTTGACTCATCAATACCTAACCAAATAATGATCAGTGGTAAATAAGCAAGTGGAGGAAGTGGACGATAAAACTCGATCAATGGATCAAAGATACCACGGAAAACACGGTTACAACCGATAGTAATACCCAATGGAATACCAATTAAACAAGCTAATAGAAAAGCACCAAAAATGCGTACTAAACTGGCATTAAGGTGTTCAACTAGTGTTGCACCTGCAAAGCCATCAACGGTAATATCAATCAGGCGCTCAACAACATCAAAGGGAGAGGGTAAAAAGATGGGTTTAATAAAACCACCTTCCGTTGCGGCGGCCCATAGCGCAATAAAAAATATTGTAGAGAAAACACTGATTAAGCGACTGTCTCCAACACCCGGGGTACCAAAATATTCACCACTTGGTACTGCACTTGGCGCGGTTAATTTTTTTATTTTAAGCTCGATCTTATCTAAAAACGAAACTGATGCTGCGGCTATGGCTCGTTCCTCTTTAGTGTCTACCATTTTTTGTTCAGGAACCGGCTTGCTGTTGATCTCTTCTATCTTTAATAGACCCGGAGCTGCGGCACTTGTCGCAAATGGTTTAGTAATACTAGTCATAATATATCCTTAGGCTATTGCCAATTCATCACCATGAATAATCGCTAAAACTTGCTCACGCATTGCTATAAACTCAGGGCTGGCTTTAATTTTTCTAGCATCTCGACAATCTAAAAACTGCTTATTAAAATTCAAATTAAATTGATGGGTGATACGCCCAGGTCTAGGCGACATCACTACCAGTCGAGTTGCTAACAACAAAGCCTCATCAACACTATGCGTAATAAAAAACATCATCTTGTTGGTTTCACGCCAGACATCAAGCAGCAGCTCTTGTAAAGACTCGCGAGTCAGTGCATCAAGAGCACCAAGTGGTTCATCAAGAAGCAACATTTTTGGATCATTAGCAAGTGCGCGAGCAATCCCCACTCGCTGCTGCATACCGCCGGAGAGTTGGTAGACCTTATGTTGATGGAAATCTTCCAGACCAACAAGTTTAAGATATTCAGCGGCACGTTGACGACGCGCGGTCTTATCCATTCCCTGCAGCTTTAAACCCAAGGCTGTATTTTCAATCACATTTAGCCAGGGTAATAAAGCATGTTTCTGAAATACAACTCCACGACCAGCGTCAGGTCCGGTAATCTCGTCACCAATATCCTGCCCGCAAACTACTCGGGGGTAACCTTTGACGGTACTATCACCCAATGTTAGGTATCCCTTAGTTGGCGAGATAAAACCTGCAATTAGATTAAGCAGAGTGGTTTTACCACAACCAGATGCACCTAAAGCAACCACTAAATCGCCTTGTTCCATGGCTAAATTAACATTCGACAATGCGGTCACTGACTCCCCGCCTTCTGAGCCCGGATAAACAACTGATACATCACAAATTTTTAATGTGTTCATTACAACGCTCCTAAATAGATCGATTGAAGTTAATGTCGCAACTTATAATTTAGAGGCTGCAATCGCGTATTCAGGGTTAACAAAAACACTGTAATCAGGCATTAAATCATTTATTTTCTTTCCTTTCTTCAGGAACTCTGAGGTTGACTTAAGTGACTTAGCAGCACCACCTTCGATACCACAGCCAAGCCAGTCGCATGATAGTTGTGTAGCAAAGTCAGGAAATTCATATAGCGCTAACACACCAGCAACTTCGTTGATGTCACTACCCGAAATTTTTGAAATTGATTTGGCAATGGGGTGAGTTGCATCAAAAGAATCTTTATTACTACGATATTCTTCGTCAAGATCACCTGCAATTTTCAGTACTTTAGCCATAAAATCTGCATTTTCTTTACCAAATTGTTTATCTATAACCAAACCATCAAACGTTGGTTTACCCCAAGAACTTAAGGTTCTCGACGTGATTAAAACTTTACCGTCTTTTTTGATTTTACCCAGTACAGGATCCCAGATAAACGCGCCGTCAATATCACCACGTTCCCATGCAGCACCAATTGTGTTTGGTTGCATGTTGATTAATCTAACCTCCTCATCAGACAGCCCAAACTGCTCTAAAGCAAACAAAGCATGGAAGTGAGTGGTTGATACAAAAGGTACCGCAATACGCTTGCCTTTTAAGTCCGATGGAGATGTTATCCCTGCTCCATTGCGCACAACAAGCGCTTCAGCATCGGCAATATTTTCTAAAATCCAAACTAATTCAATCTCTATGCCTTGACTTACTGCCGCAGCAATTGGACTAGACCCTGCAGAAGCGATATCAATTGATCCTGATGCCATCGCAGTGATCACTTTTGCACCTGAGTCAAAACGTCTCCATTTAACGTTGTAACCCGTTTCTTTCTCAATTAGCTTTTCGCTAATCGCATGCTTCCAAGGATTATTCATTCCCATGTAACCGATAGTGACATCTTTTGCCGCTAACGTTGAAGCAAAAAATAGTGCAGCCATTGAGGCCATTATTTTGAGTGGTTTACATTTTTTCATCTAAAGCTCCTTAGTGATCTAATTTTTTTGATGCGAAGTTGCTGTCCCTATTTAAACTACGTGCTGCTAAAAATAAGGTATAGAACCAGTTTATTAAATTAATAGTCCACGATTGTTCTCGTTATGTTTCATTCTCTTCTTAAAAACCACATATTGGCTTGAAAATTGCTTAATAATAAAAGAGAAGGCTTACTGTTATCACGGATAAATAAAAACATATGCAAAATACACTCCAATATTTCATGCAGGTGGTCTAATGATTGATTTTTTAATAAATATTGAGCTCCATCAAAACAGCACTTATCAGCAACAAATTCGTGAAAAACTAGTACAGCTGATCACTCAAGACACCTTTGGTGACAAGCCTCTCCCCTCTGGCCGGAAGATGGCCGAGCTGCTTGGCGTGTCAAGAAATACCGTTGTATTAGTCTATGAAAGTTTGGTTGATGAAGGTTATCTTGTTGCTCGTGAACGTTGTGGCTTTTTTGTTGATCCTGATTTATCTATAGAGCTGCTCCCCAATACGGTGCAACTTAACCCCAAAAAAAATTCTCGGCAGCCAAATTGGTGCGAACGATTACAAAGAAAACCCAGCAAGCTATCCACACTGAACAAAGATGAAAATTGGATAAAGTACCCTTACCCCTTTATTTATGGCCATATAGATGTCAATGATTTTCCCCTTTATCAATGGCGAGAGTGTTCTCGAATTGCGGAAAGTAAAGGTAAACTGCATGAATGGGTAGAAGGTTTTATTGATATGGATGACCCACAGCTGGTCGCGCAGATTCGCCAGCAAATTTTATCCAAACGTGGCATTAGTGCTAAGACAGATGAGGTGTTAATCACCCTGGGCACTCAAAACTCGCTGTTTTTATTAACCAGCTTATTAGCTAACAAGTCAGTCATTTTTGGTGTCGAAAATCCGGGTTATGCTAACTTACGACATGTTATCTCATTATGCGATAGTCCCGTTAAAGCGCTTAAAATCGATCATCAGGGTGTACAGGTAGGCAAACAACTCAAAGATTGTGATTATGTCTGCGTGACACCTAGCCATCAATACCCAACCACGGTGACGATGACAATAGAGCGCCGCAAAGCATTACTTGAACAAGCATGTAAAGATGACTTTATCGTTATTGAAGATGACTACGAAAGTGAAGTTAATTTTATAGAAAAGCCACTGCCGGCTCTAAAAAGTTTTGATCAGGACGGTCGAGTAATTTACACCGGCAGTTTATCTAAGTCTCTGACACCCGGAATTCGCATAGGTTATTTGGTTGCAGACAGTTCGTTAATTACTGAACTGCGTAAATTACGCACCTTACATTACCGTCATCCGCCATCCAATAACCAACGCATTACTGCGTTATTTCTCAGCCAGGGTTATTATGACAGTCACATTCGCCGCATACGCCAATCCTATGAAAAAAAGTGGCTGCTTATGCAACAAGGCATTGAGCATTCTCTCTGTGATTGCGAGATCCACTCTACCCCAGGCAGTTTCTGTTTCTGGATTGGTTTACCTGCAGGTATCAGTAGTCATTTATTAGTCGATATTGCAGCCAAACATGGCATTTTAGTCGAATCTGGCGATAGTCTTTTTATGCAGGAAAATGCACCTAAAAATTATATTAGACTTGGATTTTCAGCGATTAGCAGCGACAAAATTTTACCAGGCTTGGTAATTTTAGGAGAGCTTATCAACACACTGAAGAATAGATAATTTATGCATTCCATTCATAAAATAGACTGTCTTTAATAGACAAACTTAATCTGTTAACTCAAAGACCTTCTCTATTTTTTCCCATTAGCTAAATTCAAAAGATCGCGTCTATTTAAAATATCGAATTGGCACATTAAAAATACTGGTATTGATAATATTAAAATCTGGCTCTAACTTTTTTAACTATTGAACAGTAGCTTATTAGGCACACCGAGAGTAACGCGTAATGCACAATACCTAATAAGGAATTTTCTATGAACACAAAACTAATGCCAACTGTTTTAATCACCGGAGCAACATCTGGATTTGGGCTAGCAACCGCGAAAAAATTTGCTCAGCATGGTTATCCGTTAATTATCACTGGCCGTAGAAAAGAACGACTACAGGAGCTCAGCGATCAGCTCTCTCCATTAACAGATGTCTTCTTCTATCAGTTAGATGTACGTGACAGTGATGCTGTAAAGATATTTACTCAGGCTATCCCTGATAATTTTAAGCAGGTAGCCATACTGGTGAATAATGCAGGTCTTGCTTTGGGCACAGAATCTGCAGATCAGGCATCACTGGATGATTGGCATACAATGATAGATACCAACGTCACGGGGCTGGTCAATGTGACTCACAGTTTGTTACCTATATTAGGTAAGCAAGCATCAGCCAGCATTATTAACCTGGCGAGCATCGCGGCTAATTGGGCTTATCCCGGCAGCCATGTTTATGGTGCAAGCAAAGCCTTTGTGGCACAATTTTCCAGAAATCTGCGCAGTGACTTTGCCGGAACCGGCCTGCGCGTTACCAGTTTAGAACCAGGTTTATCTGAAAGTGAATTTAGTCTAGTAAGGTTTAAAGGGGATAAAGAAAAATACCAACAAATTTATAACAATGCTCATGCCCTGCAACCTGAAGATATCGCTAACATTATATTTTGGATAGCAGAGCAGCCTGCTCACATTAATATTAACAGTATAGAGGTGATGCCAACCTCTCAAGCTTGGGATAACTTTAAAATAATTAAGAATAACTAAAAAAGCCTTTAATTAACGAGATGAATCTAGTGGTTGGTAGTCTGCTGGCTAGCAACTCTAGAAAGACCTCTTTAATTAATATTCCAGAATCGCTATTCTAAAGTGGTTTGTTAATCGTATTTAAAAGGATTTATTAAGCAGAGCTTGTTTGACACAAAGTGGCGCAAACAGGTCAATATCCCCATCATGCTTAAAGACCTCTTTGACCACCGTTGATGAAATAAAACCGGTGGCGGCATTGGCAGGTAACAGAATAGTTTCTAATTCTGTATTTAAGGCTTTATTCACTTGTGCCAATTGCAATTCATAATCCGCGTCCGTCGTACCCCGTATACCGCGAATGAGCGCTTGGGCATTATGCTCTTTAGCAAAATCGGCTAATAAACCCGAGAAAGGGATCACTTCAATACCACTTAAATGAGACGTTGCTTGGGATAATAAATCACAACGCTCATTTAAGTTAAACAAGGTTCTTTTACTGGTGTTGACTGCCACGGCAATAACTACTTTTTCAGCGATTTTACTTGCTCTGCTGATCAGATCAATATGACCTAATGTGACCGGATCAAATGAGCCGGGAAAAACAACTGTTTTCATATTCATTCAACCATTATTATATTTACTTAACCATTGCATCATTAATGTTATGTAACGTTTCACGAGCAGAACCAGGATTCCAATAAAAGCTGTACCAAGGATCGGGATTATTGGCCGAGCGCAAACTTTCCTTTGGAAATTCAAGCTTAATATAATTATCCTCAAGGACATACAACGAAGATCCGACTTCATTATCACTTGCAAGCCAAAAAATAATTAATGCGACAATGGGATACACAAACAACAATTTAAACATGATCACTCCATTGAAAGTATATGAAACGATTTACTCTCAATAAAAAATATAAAAGAAACACCCTAATACGAATTATATTATATCTAACAAGCATAACAATCTACTGCGCAGTAATGATTGGGGTATTTCTAAATAAATTCCGCAGAATAATGCCTTTTATTCAGCTAAAATCGACTGTTTCTTTTGATTGTTTGAAAATAGCCGCGGATAAAAAGGTTAAAAACTCATCACCGCTGCGATCATCTATCCATTTGCCATCATTGTAGTCATAATGATGGCCATTTTCTAATGTCGCCAACCAAACTTGATGTAGGGGCTGCTGACGGTTAATAATTAACTTGCTATGGTTTTCAAATTCAAGTGTTAATAAACTACCATTCTGGTCATAATCCACATCTGCACCGGATTCTTCAATTTTCTCTTCTATTTTTTGGTAGAGCTGATCTGCTAATTGTATAAATTCACTATCATTCACATTACTTCCCCTTTGCTTTTTAACAATGAAATGCGATTATATACGCAAACTGCGTAAAGATGCAGAAATCAGACTATTTAAGCCATTTGCGTGCAAAACTATCATTATCAAGGTGGCGCAACAATCACTCGCTGGGAAAAAGCATGAAAAACATTAATTTATTTATTACAGCGTTGTTTTTTGCAGGGCTATTAGCGGGTTGTGGTAAAACCGGGCCGCTGTATAGAACCCCTGAACTGGCACCTGTTGTTAAACAACAAAATGTACAATCATCTCCAGAAATAGCTGACAGCGACACTACAAAAATCAATGCAAACGAATAAAAGAAATTTGCTTTTTTAATGCATTGATTTTACATATTTAAGTAAATAAAAAGGATTTACAATTGGATCACTTTAATTATCAAAATGATGGCCGTCTTTTTGTTGAAGGATTACCTGTAGAGCAAGTTATAAAAAAAGCAGGGACACCTGCCTATATCTACTCTCGTGCAACCATCGAACGTCATTGGCAAGCTTTTGATAGCGCGGCAGGAAAGCACCCCCATCTGATTTGTTATGCCGTTAAAGCAAACTCTAATTTGGCTGTATTAAACATAATGGCGAGAATGGGATCTGGATTTGATATCGTTTCTGTCGGTGAATTAATGCGGGTGATTCAAGCCGGTGGCGATCCAAAAAAAATCGTCTTCTCTGGCGTAGGTAAAACGGAAATCGAAATATCAGCGGCACTGCAAGCAAATATTATGTGCTTTAATGTTGAATCTATTTCAGAACTGTACCGCATTAATAGCGTTGCCAAAGCATTAAATGTCAAAGCACCCATCTCAATCCGCATTAATCCTAATATTGATGCCGGTACTCATCCTTATATCTCTACTGGTTTAAAAGAGAATAAATTTGGTATCGAAATTGAACAAGCGCTAGATGTTTATCAAATAGCGAAAGATCTTGAGTTTTTAGAAGTAAAAGGTGTGGATTGCCATATTGGTTCGCAGTTGACTGAAATCGAGCCTTTTATTGAAGCGTTAGACAAATTATTAGTTTTAATCGATTTGTTGGCACAGCAAGGCATTACTATCTCTCATCTGGATTTAGGAGGCGGCTTAGGCGTGCCTTATGATAATGAAATGCCACCAGAGCCTGCTGAATATATGGCTGCAATCATTAATAGAATGGCCGGTCGCAGTCTCAAACTTATTTTTGAACCAGGCCGGGCAATTATGGCCAATGCGGGTGTACTGGTTACTAAAGTTGAATTTTTAAAACTGAATGACTACAAAAATTTTGCTATTGTCGATGCGGCGATGAACGATTTAATCCGTCCGGCGTTATACAGTGCATGGCAAAATATTATTCCGCTAAACAGTGATTATAAAGATAGTAAAGATCGTCCCGTGCGCAGCTACGACATTGTCGGGCCGATTTGTGAAACGGGTGATTTTTTAGGGAAAGATCGTCTGCTTGGCTTAGCTGAAGGTGATTATCTTGTTATCCGTAGTACAGGTGCCTATGGCTCAACCATGAGTTCTAACTACAACTCACGTTGCCGGGCGGCAGAAATATTAGTCGATGACGAAAAAGCCTTTGTTGTGCGTGAACGCGAGCAGCTTAAAGATTTATGGCGCGGAGAACACGTTTTACCAATATAATAGATTCCATAGATAAAACGTGCTTTAGCTTAATTTCAACAACGAGAAATAATGAATATTCAATTTTCAAAAATGCACGGCCTGGGTAATGACTTTATGGTCATTGATAACGTCACGCAAAATGTATTCCTTTCAAAAGATACGATCAGCCGTTTGGCGGATCGTAATTTTGGGATTGGTTTTGACCAATTATTAATGATTGAACCCCCCTATGATCCTGAGCTTGATTTTCATTATCGTATTTTTAACGCAGATGGCAGTGAAGTCGAGCAGTGCGGTAATGGTGCGCGTTGTTTTGCCCGTTTTGTTAAAATGAAAGGTTTGACACAAAAGCGGGTTATTAACGTTAGTACCGCTAAGGGTAAAATTCAGCTTAAAATTGAACATGACGGAAATATTACCGTTGATATGGGTAAACCTATTCTGGAGCCTGCAAAAGTACCTTTTGAAGCTCAGAAAGAGGAAAAAACTTATATTTTACGTGTAGAAGACCATACTGTTCTATGTGGAGTGGTTTCCGTGGGTAATCCACATTGTGTGGTGTTGGTTGATGATATTGATAGCGCTCCAGTTGAAACCTTAGGTCCGTTATTAGAAAATCATGAACGTTTTCCCAATAAGGTAAATGTCGGTTTCTTAGAAATAAAAAGTCGTGATCATGCCCGCTTAAGAGTTTGGGAGCGAGGTGTAGGTGAAACATTAGCCTGTGGAACCGGTGCTTGTGCGGCAGCAGTTGTGGGTCAATTACAAGATAAATTAAATACCCACTGTACTATTGCATTAACCGGTGGTGAACTGCGCTTATTTTGGCAACCTGGTCAAAGTGTAAAAATGACCGGCACGGCTGATTTTGTCTTTGATGGGCAAATTCAAGTTTAACATCCCTGTATCCGCTTATGCCTAACCCTTCGAACAGGGTACGGGCACCTATATAGTGTCATTTTTTATTTACCGCTGAAAATTACACTTTTTTGTTTTTCTCTGAAAAATATAATGAGCAAAACTATGCAATCAACTATGCAACCTTTACAACCTCTTATCGATAACTACTTAAATCATATTGCCAGCCAGCGTGGTTTGAGTCCGGTTACTATCACAAACTATCAGCGTAATTTAGCTGAATTTGTTACCTTATTAGATGAAAATAAAATAGGCTGCTGGACAGAGCTAGATGGCCAACTGGTACGCTTAATGGTTAAAACGCTGCATAAAAAGGGACTTAAAGCCCGTTCTATTGCAACCAAACTTTCCGCTTTACGTTCTTTTTTAGACTATTTAGTACAGTTTGATATTTTAAGTAACAATCCGGCAAAGGGTATATCAGCGCCTAAATTAGATAAACCACTGCCTAAAAATGTATCCGTTGATGATATGTTTCAATTGCTTGATATAGACGAAAAAGATCCACTTAGTATCCGTGATCAGTGCATGATGGAACTGATGTACTCTTCGGGATTAAGACTCAGTGAGTTAGTTGGTATTAACTTACAAGATATAAAATTATCTGCAAAAGAGGTCATGGTAACGGGTAAAGGAAGTAAACAACGATTATTACCTATTACCGATAGAGCGGTTGCAACTGTTAAAGTTTGGCTTAAAATCCGTCCTGAATTTTGCATAAAGGACGAAAAAGCACTCTTTGTTTCTAAACAAAAAAAGCGCATATCAGCGCGTAATGTACAAGCTAGAATGGAAAAATGGGGATTAAAGCAAGCCTTGCCGGGCCATATAAATCCACATAAATTACGCCACTCATTTGCCACCCATATGCTTGAATCAAGTGGTAACCTGCGTGCTGTGCAAACCTTGCTCGGTCACGCAGATTTAGCCACAACGCAGGTTTATACCCACCTGGATTTTCAGCATCTATCAAAAATTTATGACCAGGCACACCCGCGTGCGAAACGTAAAAAATAACCTCAAAGATGGATACATCACTATGAAATACTACCGGGCAATTAAACCTTTTAAAGCAATTAGTTTTGATCTTGATGATACCCTTTATGACAACCACTCTATCATCATAAAAGCCAATCAAGCGATTATTGAGCACCTTAACCAGACCTATCCTGAACTGGCAGAATTGACCGAAAAGCAGTGGTCACTATACAAAAAAATTGAAGTGACGGAATTTCCCAAAATAAGACATGATGTTTCTTTATGGAGAACCCAAACCCTGACTCGAATCATGATCATTTACGGAATTCCAGAGTATAAGGCCATCAAGTACGCACAGCATGCATTTTCTGAATTTCTAAAACTGCGCAGTGATTTTGTAGTCCCAAAAAACAGCTTAAAATTATTGAATAAGTTAGCACAAACTTACCCGGTAATAGCTATTACTAATGGTAATGTTGATGAATTTAAAATCCAACTTGATGATAAATTTAAGTTTATTTTAAAAGCCGGTAATGGTTTTAAATCCAAACCAGAAGCGGATCTGTTTATTGAAGCGGCCAGACGTTTAAATATTGAAGTCAGTGATATTTTACATGTCGGTGATCATTTGATCAGTGATGTTTATGGCGCTCAAAACAATGGTGCACAAGCTGTTTGGTTTAATCCCAATAAGCAGTCTCTGAGTGGTGCGATGTTATTGCCAACGGTGGAAATCAGTCGTTTAGATCAACTATATAAACTGCTATAATTTTCTTTTACTGAATAAATAAACAGGTCTTTTGTTATGGATGTTTCCTACTTAATTGATGATTTAAATGATCACCAGCGTACTGCTGTTTCCGCACCCGAGCAAAACATGCTGGTTTTAGCCGGTGCGGGTAGTGGTAAAACACGTGTATTAACGCATCGAATCGCATGGTTGATGCAGGTAGAAAACATTCCAACATATTCTATTTTGGCGGTTACCTTTACCAATAAAGCCGCCAAGGAGATGCGTGGCCGTATTACCGACATTTGCCCGCAACAGATAGGCGGGATGTGGATAGGTACTTTCCATGGCACTGCCCACCGTTTATTGCGTCTACATTATCAAGAAGCTAATTTACCTGAACAGTTTCAAATAATTGATAGCGATGATCAGAAAAAAATGGTTAAACGTATTATCAAAAGTCTTAATTTAGATGAAAAATATTACCCCGCTAAAGAGTTACAGTGGTATATCAACGATAAAAAAGATGAGGGTTTACGGGCAGAGCATATTCAGGTTGGTTATAGCCAACAGGAAAAACAACGCCTGCAGGTTTATCAAGCTTACGAAGAGGCCTGCCAACTTGCCGGATTAGTTGATTTCGCAGAATTATTATTACGTGCCCACGAGTTGTTATTAAATAACCCTTCTCTGTTATTACATTATCAGCAACGTTTCCGACATGTGTTGGTCGATGAGTTTCAAGATACCAATAAACTTCAATATGCCTGGTTAAACCTGCTGACCGAAAACAATAGTTATTTAACTATAGTCGGAGATGACGATCAGTCAATTTATGGTTGGCGCGGCGCTGACGTTGAGAATATTCAACGTTTTTTAAGAGAAAAACACAATCCGGTCACCGTGTGTTTAGAGCAAAACTACCGTTCTACGGGACATATATTAAATGCCTCTAACCAGCTTATTAAAAATAATAGTGATAGATTGGGAAAGGAGTTATGGACCAGCGGCGAAGATGGCCAGCCGATTGCCATTTACAGCGCATTTAATGATTATGATGAAACACGTTATGTTACCTCGCAGTTAAAATCATGGAAAAATAACGGCAAAAAATTGGCTGATTGTGCCATTTTATACCGCAGCAATGCACAATCTCGTCTTTTTGAAGAACAGTTAATGGCACAGCAGATCCCCTATCATATTTATGGTGGTCAGCGCTTCTTTGATCGTTTAGAGATAAAAGACAGTATCGCCTATCTGCGCTTAATCAATAACCATCAAGATGATGCAGCATTTGAACGTATTATCAATAAACCTAAACGTAAAATTGGTAATACCACCCTTGATAAGATTCGACTTTGTGCCCGTGAGCAGGGTTATACCATGTGGCAAGCGAGTCTGTTTATAATTGAACAAAAGCAACTGAGTGCAGGGGCTAAGAATTCATTATCCGGGTTTATTGAATTAATAAAGCGTTTCGAAAGTGAAACTTCTGAGCTGCCCTTATTTCAAACGGTTGATCATGTTATCCATCACTCCGGTTTGCGTAGCATGTTCGAAAATGAAAAAGGGGAAAAATCACGCAGCCGTATAGAAAATTTACAAGAGCTGGTTTCCGCAACTAAATCCTTTGTGATCCCTGCCGAGGAGCAGGATATGAGTGAAGTGACTGCATTTTTAGCCTATGCAGCGCTGGAATCAGGTGATAATCAGGCCGATGAGTTTGATGATGCCGTACAATTAATGACGATGCATGCAGCAAAAGGCTTAGAATTTCCACAAGTCTTTATGGTGGGCGTGGAAGAAGGAATGTTTCCCGGACAGCAATCCGCTGATGATGAAGTGCGTCTAGCCGAAGAACGTCGCCTTTGTTATGTTGGTATGACTAGAGCGATGCAAAAACTGACTCTTTGTCATGCGGAAAGCCGCCGTTTATACGGACAAGAAAAATTTCATTCTCCTTCGCGTTTTATTAGCGAGCTGCCGGAACAGGATATTGAATATATTCGTCTTAAAACTCAGGTACGAAGAGTCCAGCAACCTGCATTTAAGCAGCCCGCATTTACTCGGGAAAGCCAGGGCAGTTCAGGCTTTAATATTGGCCAGCAGGTAATACATCCCAAGTTTGGAGAAGGCACTGTTATTGCTCAGGAAGGCAGTGGAGAAAACAGTCGCTTACAAGTAAATTTTATGGGAGTCGGTAGTAAATGGTTAATGACCGCTTATGCTCGCCTTGAGATAGCCTAGGCTGTTGTGTCAATATAAGGTGAAAATCGAGTATGTATTGATATTTTTGCTGTTTAAATGAAAAAAGGTTAATTAAACTTTAAATAACTTTTTTTTAAGGTACTAAGAACTTACTCCTGTTTAGCGGCAAAATTAATGAAAACTTCTATAGTAGAGGTTATTAGAACCGTTCATATTAAGGAGTATATTATGCGCCCTAAGCCTATAAAAGATTTCCTTGTCTATATAGAGGAATGTCATCAGGCCCTAGCTGATTTGTATCTTAGACTTAGCCTTGAGGAAAATAATGAGAAGGTAAAATTGTTACTCGATTTTATGAACAATAAAAAGCAGCTATCCCGCCTTCAGCTTCATCAATATACGCAACAGGCCCCTTCCAGTTTATTAGAAACTGACTTAGATAGTGAATTTGATCCACATTTTTTGAGCAAATGTCAGCAGACAGAATTAAAGGCTGAATTATCCTTTGATGATGTTGTCGCTTTGGCAATCAGCTTTGACATACAACTTATAGAGTTACTGCAGACCGCAGCCCATGATTCACCGAACATAGAGGCAGAAATCGCACTTGGAAAGCTAGCCAATCAGGAAGAGGAAACCTTACACCATGTAGTGACTGCCCTCCATGAATTCGAATATATGTAATACCAAATCCATTAAGTTCATGCCCATTTATGCTGGTTAAAACACATGCTAGCTAGACATAAAACTACGTTTTAGTCTTTGCTATTAATTTTATTAATAACATCCTGTTATTCACCACTTCGTGCCCAGCTGAAGCTGTTCAAAAGAGAGCCCCTACTGTTTTGTATAATTAAAAAAACTAGTTACTGCAATCAACGCCTTGCTTTCATATATTTTCCTGCGCCTAAATAGATCATCTAATGAGTGGAATTGATATGATTTAACAACTATTAGCTTACGCTCAATCATTCAACATCCTTACCGACTTATCTTATATTTACTCTCTTTTTAGGGTTAAAAACGATCCTCAAAAATTTATTATTCTAGAGCGGTTATTACGGTGTTTCACTGCTCTTTTTTAAGGCTTAACCTGACTAAACGCTTAAGCATCTAACCTAATTTCTATCAAGTATTTATTTTAACCTAGTCTTCATCGCTTATAAACGGTAGAATCTGCGCTTATTATTGTCCCGTATCTATTGGTAATTTATCTATGAAAGCGCATATCCAGCAACTACTCGAGCAAGCTATTGTTTGCCTTATAAAACAACAAATTATTCCTGCGGATATCCAGCCTCGCATCAATATTGATCGCACCAAAGATAAATCCCACGGTGACTACGCAAATAATTTAGCATTAATGTTAGCAAAACCTGCCAAACAAAATCCGCGCCATCTTGCTGAACTACTCGTTGCCAACATACCTGAATCGACCTTAGTTATAAAAATGGAAATAGCGGGCCCCGGATTTATTAACTTTTTTATCAATCCTAACTTTCTGGAAAAACAGATTGATAGCGCTTATTCGAATGAAAGACTAAATGTGCAGATGGAAGCGAATCCGCAAACAATAGTAATAGATTATTCATCGCCAAATCTGGCCAAAGAGATGCATGTTGGTCACCTACGCTCATCTATTATTGGTGATGCGGTAGCGCGCACCTTAGAATTTCAAGGTAATAAAGTTGTCCGTCAGAACCATGTGGGCGATTGGGGTACACAGTTTGGTATGTTGCTCGCTTATATGGAAGAATTACGGGCTAAAGGTGAGCCTATTGAAAATAATCTGGCTAATTTAGAGATTTTTTATCGAGCTGCAAAAGCACGTTTTGATGAATCAGAAGATTTTGCAACCCGTTCACGCAATTTAGTAGTTGAACTCCAGAGTGGCAATGAAGAATGTTTAAAACTGTGGTCACAATTTAATGAAACCAGTCTTTCACACTGCCAGGAAACCTATCAACGTTTAGGTGTAAGCTTGACCCGTGCAGACGTCCGAGGAGAAAGCAGTTATAACGACCAGTTAGCGGTGATTGTAGAAGATCTTGATAAACAGGGTTTATTACAACAAAGCCAAGGCGCTAAATGTGTCTTTTTGGATAATTTTAAAAATAAAGAAGGCGACCCTCTACCCGTTATTATTCAGAAAAAAGATGGTGGTTTTCTTTATGCAACATCGGATCTCGCCGCGATGCGTTATCGCCAGAATGAACTCGATGCCGATCGCATTCTTTATTTTGTAGATGCCCGCCAAGGTTTACACTTCCAGCAGGTTTTTGAAGTCGCCCGTTCGGCAGGTTTTGTTAATGATAAAACCTCACTTGAACATATGCCCTTCGGAACAGTAATGGGAGAAGATGGACGTCCCTTTAAAACTCGCTCTGGCTCGGTTGCCAAATTAGCGGATTTGCTAACGGAAGCAGAAATGCGTGCTTATGAGTTAGTAAAAGAAAAAAATAAAGAAATGTCTGAACAGGAACTTCTCCACATAGCTTCTATAGTGGGTATCTCTTCGGTTAAATATGCCGATCTTTCTAAAAATCGTACCAGTGACTATACTTTTAGTTTTGATAGCATGCTCAGTTTTGAAGGTAATACTGCGCCGTATCTGCTTTATGCATACACCCGTGTCGTTAGTATCTTTAATAAAGCAGGTATTGAAATGGGCAGCGTCACTGCAGCACTTTCTTTAACCGAAGAAAAAGAAATAGACTTGGCCAATAAGCTTATCCAATTTGACGAGATTATTAAGCAAGTTGCAAAACAGGGTATGCCACACTTTTTATGTTCATACTTGTTTGAATTAGCCGGACTCTTTTCAAGCTTTTACGAAGCTTGCCCTATTTTGATTGCGGAAACGGAAATACAAAAACAAAGCCGCCTAAAACTTGCTGGATTAACTGCTAAAACACTTAAGCAAGGTTTGTCATTATTGGGAATTAATACGCTGGAGCGCATGTAATCTATGGCGACCGAAAACAGACGAAAATCGGGTGCGCCAAAAAAATCCGTCGCGCGTAAACGCTCGGCGGTAAAAAAGACAACATCTATTCCCTACTTAGCTATTCTGGCTGTCGTACTGATCATGGGATTTATTAGTTTTTTTATGTTTGGAGTTGACAAACCGTCCGCACCGCAAGCGGTCAATAAACCTGTCCAGACAAAAAAGGATGTGTTACCTGAAAAACCTCAACCTATCTGGGAATATGAAAAAACCCTTAAGACCAAAAAAATAACCGTTGATATACCCGAAGAGAAAGAGTCAACCAGGCCTTATCAAATGCAGTGTGCTTCATTCCGCGCACAGGGTGATGCAGAGTCACTCAAAGCTAAAATTGCATTTCAGGGTTTAAACAGCGAAGTAAGAAAAACAGGTAATTGGTATCGGGTTATTTTAGGGCCCTATGAACGTAAAAGATTGGCAGAAAAACACCGTCATAAGCTGCAGCGTGCTAAAATTAACGGTTGCCAAATTTGGTTCTGGCGTTAAAAATAAAAGCGTTTTAAAAAACCAGTGATTTGTTACCTGATAGCAAAATAAGTAATGAAGCGATCCTGTTGTAAAATAGGCATAAATCCTTCGACTGTTGATTTAAATGGGTATTCTCTCCTTTTAATTCATATTATAATTTTATTTCTTGTTCTATAAATCTAATTTATAGCAATTCCATTAAATATCAATTTATTGGAATTGCTATTATTCCCTTGAAAAATAAATTATCCCCCACATATATTAAGTACATAAGTGCCTATTTTTTACGGCCCATTCTCTTTCTCACTTTTAAGGTAAAAATATGACTACCATTGTTTCAGTACGTCGTGGCAACCAAGTTGTTGTCGGTGGTGATGGTCAAGTTTCTCTTGGCAATACGGTTATGAAAGGTAACGCGCGTAAAGTACACAGACTCTATAACAATCAGGTAATCGCTGGCTTTGCTGGCGGTACAGCCGATGCATTCACTCTGTTAGAGCGTTTTGAGACTAAGCTGCAGGCACACCAGGGTAATCTTGAACGAGCAGCGGTCGAATTAGCGAAAGACTGGCGTACCGATCGAAATTTACGCAGACTTGAAGCGCTATTAGCAGTAGCAGATAAAAACTCTTCTTATATCATTACCGGTAATGGTGATGTAGTCAGGCCAGAAAATGATTTAATGGCGATTGGCTCCGGTGGTTATTTTGCACAATCGGCAGCGATTGCATTGTTAGAAAATACCGATTTGGATGCGAAAACAATTGTTGAAAAAGCATTGGCTATAGCAGGCAATATTTGTGTTTTTACTAATGAAAGTCACACTATTGAATGCATTGATTTCTCTGATGAAATTACTACTAAAAGTAAAAAATAGGGTATATAACTATGTCAAATATGACACCAAAAGAAATTAAACATGAGTTAGATCGCCATATCATTGGACAAGACAATGCCAAACGCGCTGTTGCTATCGCACTTCGTAATCGCTGGCGTCGTATGCAACTTGATGAAGAAATGCGTCAAGAAGTCACCCCAAAAAATATTTTAATGATTGGCCCCACCGGTGTAGGTAAAACAGAAATTGCACGCCGTTTAGCAAAACTCGCTAATGCTCCTTTTATCAAAGTTGAAGCAACTAAGTTTACTGAGGTAGGCTATGTTGGTAAAGAGGTAGAGTCTATCGTTCGTGATTTAGTCGATGTAGCCATTAAACTGACTCGCGAAGAAGAAATGGCAAAGGTTACCCATAAGGCAGAAGATTTAGCCGAAGATCGGATCTTAGATATCCTTATTCCACCCGCTAAAACAAACAATGATTGGGAAAGTGTAAAAACAGAAGATAGTGCAACAAGACAATCTTTCCGTAAAAAACTGCGTGAAGGTAAATTAGATGATAAAGAGGTTGATATAGATCTGCCTGCCCCGCAAATAGGGGTAGAAATAATGGCTCCTCCTGGTATGGAAGAAATGACCAATCAATTGCAGGGTATGTTTCAAAATATGTCCGGTAAAGATAAAACCAACAAACGTAAAATGAAAATAAAAGAAGCGTTGAAACTTCTGGTTGAGTCCGAAGCGGCAAAATTAGTGAATGAAGAAGACCTCAAAGAAAAAGCACTCTTTTCAGCAGAAAATAACGGTATTATATTTATCGACGAAATAGATAAAATTTGTAAGGGTGGTGGAAGCTCCGGTCCTGACGTATCAAGAGAAGGTGTACAGCGTGATTTATTACCTTTAATTGAAGGTTCTACGGTTAGTACTAAGCATGGCATGGTAAAAACTGACCATATGTTATTTATCGCATCCGGTGCATTCCAAGTTGCTAAACCTTCAGATCTTATTCCCGAATTACAGGGACGCTTACCAATCAGGGTTGAGTTAGAAGCACTTACGGAAGAAGATCTGGCAAAAATATTAACTGAGCCTAAAGCTTCCTTGAGTGAACAGTATCAAGCGCTATTAGCGACCGAAGGTATAACACTTGAATTTAGCAAAGATGGTATAGATAAAATTGCCAAATCTGCCTGGCATGTAAATGAAACCACCGAAAATATAGGTGCACGTCGTTTACACACCTTGATGGAACGCATTCTTGATCAACTCTCCTATGAAGCTTCAGAACGGAAAGGTGAATCAATTACCATTGATGAAAATTACGTTGCTAACATCTTGGATGATTTGCTTGAAGATGAAGATTTAAGCCGCTATATTTTATAAAGTTATAAAACAAAAAGGGAGCCAATATGGCTCCCTTTTTTATATTTTTAACGCGCTCAACTAAGATGCCAGTAAGCCTTGCTGGCCGCACAACTACAGAGCTTAACCCGTCAATAAAACTCAGCTGCAGCGTAAAACTTACTCCCCAAAAAAACAGCATTACGATCTGAATTTAAAGGTGCAAATACACATTTAAATTAATATCTTAGTTTTTTTAATGTAATTTTTTCTTTTGCTATTAATGAATCTACCCAAGCGTGGAATATTTTCATCAATTATGTCGATACAGTGCAAACACTCTGTTAAAGAGATTGAATCAACTTGGAAAGTTAATTATAGCAAACGCATTAATAAAGTGATCCGGTTTAAAATTATTCCTGTTGTTTTGTGAGCCTGAATTTTTCTTTTGAAAAAATTGATAATAATACACTTTATAAAAAACAGTTTTCAGCACAAGCAAAGCTTAGCCGACTCGTAAACCAGTACTCTCTCAACGACTATTACACTATATCAATGCCACTGCGTGGCTACTCTTTATTTCCCATGTTCGAGTTGGTCATCGCCTAAGCGCTGAAACGAAAAAACCCCCACCCTTCTTTCGAAGGCTGGGGGTTTAATTGCCTAGCTTGTGCAAGACACTGGCGATGGAACAGGGGTCGCAGAGCTCACCCGATCGTGAACCTTGGCTAGTGCCAAATTCGTTCGACTAGCACATGAAAGGAATGCCACTGCGTGGCTACTCTTTCTTCGTTCCCATGTTCGAGTTGGTCATCACATCAAGCGCTTAAACGAAAAAATCCCTGCTGACGTTAGTCAACAGGGATTTATCGTTATTAGGCGCTTGGCGATGACCTACTCTCACATGGGGAGACCCCACACTACCATCGGCGCAATTGCGTTTC
>JBLHWW010000058.1:0-20523 GCA_047629075.1 Psychromonas sp.
ACTTATGGTTTCCACCAACAAGCGGATGTTCGTATTTCAGATTTCTTACAATGCGTCAACCGCAGTGAATTTTTAGTGCATAGAATTAATAAACCGGCGATGAAAATCGAGCTTAATCTTCCGGGGAAACACAATGCATTAAATGCAGCTGCTGCGATCGCCGTTGCAATGGAAGACGATATTGATGATGCCTCTATCTCAAAGGCACTTAATGAATTTGCCGGTATTGGTCGCCGTTTTGAACAATACGGTGAATTTGAAACCGGGCGTGGTAAAGCTATTTTGGTTGATGATTACGGTCACCATCCGACGGAAGTACAAGCAACTATTGATGCTGCGCGTGCGGCTTGGCCGGAGAAACGTTTAGTCATGGCTTATCAGCCACATCGTTATACAAGAACACGTGATCTCTATGAAGATTTTGCACATGTCTTAGCGCAAGTAGATCAATTATTACTGCTGGATGTCTATCCTGCGGGTGAAACGGCTATCGCGGGTGCTGATAGCCGCTCTTTATGCCGTACTATCCGGCAACGCAGTGGTAAAGAGCCTATTTTTGTAGCCAGTCCTGAAATGCTGCCTGGCATGTTGGCACAGATAATTGACGATGGCGATCTTGTTTTAACACAGGGGGCTGGCAATATTGGTGCTGTGGTTAAAACATTAGCTGAATTACAACTCAGTATAGCAAAAATGAAAAAAGCGAGCTGCGTACAATGAGTGTCGATTTTGGTAAAGTTGCGGTTTTATTTGGCGGTCACAGCGCAGAGCGTGAAGTGTCCTTACGTTCTGGAAAAGCGGTGTTAAGTGCATTGTTGCGTCAGGGTATTGATGCCTGCGCGATTGATCCTAAGTTTGATGATTTACTGCAGCTAAAAAAATTAAATTTTGATCGTGTATTCATTGCCTTGCATGGTCGAGGCGGTGAAGATGGTGTTATACAAGGGTTTTTAAGTGTATTGGATATTCCCTATACAGGCAGTGATGTTTTAAGTTCGGCCATTGCAATGGATAAATCAAAGACCAAACAAATTTGGCAAAGTCTGCAATTACCGACCGCTCAGTACAAAATTATCATTAAAGAGGCATTTGACCCCGCACAGGCGGGACAGATACTGAAAAGTTTATCGGGCACCGTGATGGTGAAACCCGTCGCTGAAGGCTCAAGCCTCGGCATGGCAAAAGTAAGCACTGCAGAAGAGCTTATTGACGCACTGACTGAGGCTTTTAAATTTGATCGACAAGTATTACTTGAAACCTGGATCACCGGACAAGAGTACACCGTCTCAGTATTAAATGGAAAAGCATTACCGGCTATCCGGATGCACACTGATAATACATTTTATGATTATCAGGCTAAGTATCAATCGACGGATACACAATATTATTGTCCTTGTGGTCTTGAACCGGGGAAGCTTTCTGAATTAAATCAATTAGCGGTAGATGCTTTTGCTGGTATTGGCTGCAGCGGATGGGGGCGAGTAGATTTCATGCTCGACAAGTCAGGGCAATGGTATTTATTAGAAGTAAATACAGTGCCCGGTATGACAGAAACAAGCTTAGTCCCTAAAGCTGCAAAACAAGCCGGTTATGATTTTGATGCGCTTACGATCGAAATTTTAAAGCAAACACTGTAATTATATGGCTTCTAAATTTAAAGAAATCAACATTGGCAAATGGATTGGTTTGATTTTTTTTCTTATTTTGATTTATGGGTTACAAAGCAGTTATTCAAAATTAAAATCATGGTTAACTGATCAACAATCTTTACCATTAACCTTTTTAATTTTAACTGGGGATATGCAGCACGTTTCATTGGATGAGGTGCGCGGTGTATTAAAAGAGCAAAAAAATAGGTTGAATTTTTTTACGCTGGAAATTGCACAAATTCAGAAACAGCTTGAAGAGATGCCATGGGTTTATTCTGCGTCAATACGCAAACAATGGCCTGATACAATAAAAATTCACATTGTTGAGCAATCGATTATTGCAATCTGGAACAATAACGCGCTGTTAAACCAGACCGGTGATATTATTCGCACCTCTCCAGAGGGTATTTCAAATAAATATATTAGACTCAATGGTGAAGATGAATTTGTTAAGCAAGTATTACAAACTTATCTGGAAGTTGAACAGCTATTAAAAGTGAACAAATTTAAGATAAAGTTATTAAGCAGCGATAAGCGTAACTCAAGTAAGATAATTTTAGATAACGGTATTGCATTACGCTTAGGTAAAGAACAAAAACTGGATCGTATTCAACGCTTTTTAAGTGTATTTCCATTAATAAAAAATAAATACGATGTTGATACAATTGATTATTTAGACTTGCGTTATGATACCGGGATAGCGATTGGTTGGCAAAAAGGTAAATCTTGATAGTTAATATATAACCCAAGATTGTGCAGTTTAATAAAGATAACGGTGAGTTTTGAGTATGGAAAGTAACTATACAGTTGGATTAGATATTGGCAGCAGTAAAATTGTACTCTTAATTGGAGAACAAATGGCCAATAATATGACCAATATCGTGGGTATCGGAGAGGTGCCCGCAAAAGGTGTTGATAAAGGTTCTGTTACTGATTTAGATTCCGTTGTCACAGCGATTAAAAACGCATTAACGGTTGCTGAAGAGATGGCCAATTGTAAAGTTTCCTGGGTGAATTTATCTGTTTCTGGTGCGCATATTGAATCAATAAATGAATCGGGTACCTGGGCTATCGAGGATAAGGAAGTCTCTTCCGATGATATGGATAATGTGCTGCATAACGCCGCATCAATTAAAATACGTGATGACCAACGTTTATTGCATGTGATCCCGCAACAATATGCAATTGATTCTCAAGATGGTATTAGTAACCCACTGGGGTTAGCGGGGGTTAAACTAAAAGCGGATGTACATTTAATCACCTGCCATAATGGCTTTGTTAAAAATTTAGAAAAAGCGGTTGAATTATGTGGTTTGTCAATCGAACAGCTCACCTTTTCCGGTGTTGCATCTAGTGCCTCTGTTTTAAGTGAAGATGAAAAAAATTTAGGTGTTTGTCTTGTTGATATAGGCAGCGGCACGATGGACATATCTGTTTATGTTGCAGGTGCATTACGGCATAGCTCAGTATTGGCTTATGCGGGAAATTCAGTTACCAATGATATTGCTATTACCTTTAGTTCACCGCAGAATTCAGCAGAAAAAATCAAAATAAACTATGGTTGTCTACAGCGCGAGAGTATAAATCCTGACGAAAAGATTGAATTAATAAGTGTTGGCGGGCGAGACGCACGCACTTTGCAACGGCAAATGTTAGTCGATGTGATTGAAGCTCGCTATAGTGAATTACTAGATTTAATAAAAAAAGAGTTATGCAAGTTTGGTAATGGTTCTGACATGGAAGGCCTAAAACAGCAATTGGCTGCTGGTATTGTTATAACAGGTGGTGCGGCACAAATGATAGGTTTGGTTGAGGTTGCAGAGAAAACGTTTGATAATATGCAAGTACGGATAGGGAAACCAGATAATTTGCAAGGTTTAGTCGATGATGTTGCGAAACCTGCTTATTCAACCGTTGTAGGTTTGTTACGTGTTAAAAACGAATCCTTTAGCAAAAATGATGAAAGCGCCGATGCAAGTCGTTTATCGGTGATTATAAGTAGAATAATAAGTCGTTTCTCGGTGATTATAAATAGAATTAAAAAAGAATATTAATAATTAATTTTTGTATAACCAAGGCGGTGATACTATGTCTGATAATATATATAAAGTGGAAAAAGAACAAATGTTTGAAATAATCAGTGATGAGCATGAACAACAAGCTGTTATCAAAGTGGTCGGCATAGGTGGCGGCGGTGGTAATGCTATTAACTACATGATCGAAAAGGGCTTAGCCGGTGCTGAATTCATTGCTATGAATACTGATGCACAAGCATTACGCTCATCAAAAGCTGATATTCGTTTACAACTTGGTGCGGGTATTACCAATGGACTTGGCGCCGGAGCAAATCCGGAAATTGGATATAAATCTGCTTTAGAAGATAAAGACAGAATTCGTGAGGTACTAACTGGCGCAGATGTGGTGTTTATTGCGGCGGGTATGGGGGGGGGAACAGGAACAGGGGCTTCCCCGGTTGTCACTGAGATAGCTAAAGAACTGGGTGCTTTGACTATTGGTGTCGTTTCTAAACCCTCTACCTTTGAAGGTAAAAAACGTATTAATTATGCCAATCAAGGGATTGAGCGTTTGGCTGAACATATTGATTCATTGCTGATCATCCCGAATGATAAACTGCAAAAATCACTGCCGCGCGGAGTCTCATTCCTCGATGCATTAAGTGCTGCAAACGGTGTATTATATGATGCTGTATCTGGTTTTTCTGCGATCATCAATAATGAAGAAAGTACCATTAACATTGACTTTGCTGACGTTCGAACTGTTATGACGGAAGCAGGTACGACAGCCGTAATGGGGATTGGCGTGTCGTCAGGTGAAGACCGTGCTGAAGTCGCTGTCGAGAAAGCTATCTCTTGTCCGTTGCTTGAGGATGTTGACCTTTCAAATGCTCGTGGAGTATTAGTACACATAGTCGCCGGCTTAGATTTCAGCTGGGATGAATACCATATCGTTGGTGATGCGCTGAAAGAGTTTGCTTCCGATGACTCGCAGATTATTTTTGGGGTAACGGTCAATCCTGAAATTGATAGTGGAGAATTGCATGTCACTGTTATTGTAACTGGTCTTGGAGAGCGCAAATCAGATATTTCTGCGGTCAAAAGTCCGACAGCAAAGGTTGAGCCACAGAAGCCTGAGATGGTGACCGAAACAATAACGGAAAAAGTTACAAGTGCCGAAAAACCAGAAGGAAACTATTTGGATATTCCTGCCTTTTTACGTAAACAGACGGATTAATTATTTTTAGCAGTTTGCGATATCCATCACAAACTGCTAAAATCCCGCGTATTATATAACGCTAAGGCGGCGGTAGGGGGAACAATGATTAAACAAAGAACACTTAAAAAGAGTGTCAAGTCGATAGGTATTGGCCTGCACTCAGGTAATAAGGTGAAAATTGAATTCCACCCTGCACCAGCAAATAGCGGTATTGTCTACCGCCGTACCGATCTTGATCCTATTGTTAGTTTCAAAGCGCATGCTCAAGCTGTTCAAGAAACGCTTTTATGCACTTGTTTAGTGAACGATCAGGGCCAAAAAATATCAACGGTAGAACATCTGTCTGCTGCGCTTGCTGGCTTGGGTATTGATAATATAATTATTGATGTTGACGCACCTGAAATTCCAATTATGGATGGCAGTGCAAGTCCTTTTATTTTTCTACTGCAATCGGCGGGTATTGAAGAGCTAAACAGCCCGAAAAAATTTATTCGTATTAAAAAAACCGTACGAGTTGAAGATGAAAAAGAGGGGAAATGGGCTGAATTACAGCCATCGAATAAAGGTTTTAGCTTAGATTTTAAAATCGACTTCGATCACCCCGTTTTTGAAGGTCAAAATCAGCATATAAAAATGGATTTTTCCGGTGATCTTTTTGTAAAAGAGATCAGTCGGGCAAGAACCTTTGGTTTTATGAAAAGTGTAGAGTATTTACAATCAAATAATTTAGCCTTAGGTGCTAGTTTGGATAATGCGATTGGTTTAGATGAGTTTCGGGTATTAAATCCTGATGGTTTGCGTTATGAAGACGAATTCGTAAAACATAAAGTGTTGGACGCTATTGGTGACCTTTATCTTTCTGGTTATACTATTTTAGGCCATCTTAAAGCTTTTAAAACAGGGCATGCACTTAATAACCAACTTTTGTGTGCTTTACTAGCTGACCAAGAGGCTTGGGAAATGGTCACATTTGAAGAGCCTGTAAGTGAATCACCCATTCAATACGTCTCGCCTGTTTTTGCCCTCTAAAAAAACCTTTAGTTTTCTAAAGGTTTTTTTGTTATTTTTTATCAATTTATTTTTTAGAATAGTTCGCTAATGAGCGTAAGGCTTTTTGCAACCCCGGCTCGGCATTCTCAGCTAATGCTAAAAATGACTCTGCAATATCAGCGGGCATTTTAGTTGCCCGTTTAATGTTTTTTTTCGGCGAGTTATGCTGCATTTTGCGGGTGCTAGAGAGCGCTGGATTTACCTTTATTTTGATCCGCAATAGAGATGGAACCCGTTGACGTAATAACGTCAGCAGCTCAGTGCGCATAAATTGCAGGCGCATCGTCCATGTTGCATCTGGGATTTCTATAAGCAAGATCCCATTTTGTAAGCTGCCTATCCTGCATCCAGGGATATTATGTTGTTTCAAATGGCTTTGTAGTAAACTGTTCAGCGCCATAATCACTGTTACATCATGCTGCAAACCGCTTTTATTTAATAACGAAGAAACGGATTTTGGTTGTCGGGTTCTATTCATTAATTTCATCATTGTGAAGACATTATGACCAGTATAGCGTTTATTTATTCAAGTAAGGAAACAGATTCTATATTTTTAGAGATAAAAATAAATACCTGCTGATTTCCCTTTTTTTAGGCAGGAGAAACAAAAATTGATTTAAGGGCTTGAAATTCCAAAAGGTAATCTCCATCTAAGTTAATTAAAGTCCATTTCATTATAGATTGGTTATCTGGTTGCTATTCAGGCATTATTTTAAATTGGTCGATTTTTTAATATGGCAATAACTTTATCAATACGTAGTTTTAAAGAAACGTCAGCGGTTGTCAAACGTGGCGTTGGTGCAAAACGGGTTTAAATTTAATTTTTATAGAATGAGAAAGTGAAATGATTACAGGGCTAATAACAAAAATACTAGGCAGTCGTAATGACCGTTATTTGAAGAAGCTACGTAAAGTAGCAGATGAAATTAATAAGCTAGAACCACAAATTAAAGCGCTGTCGGATGAAGAATTAAAAGCTAAAACAGTTGAGTTTAAAGAGCGTCTCGCATCGGGTGAAAGTTTGGATAAAATTCTTGTTGAAGCCTTTGCAGTGGTACGTAATGCATCCGAGCGAGTTTTTGGTATGCGTCAGTTTGATGTGCAGTTAATTGGCGGTATGGTCTTAAATGACAATAAAATTGCAGAAATGCGTACCGGTGAAGGTAAAACATTAACAGCTACATTACCCGCTTATCTCAATGCACTAACCGGTAAAGGTGTGCATATTATAACGGTAAATGATTATCTTGCAGAACGTGATGCTAAGTGGAATGCGAAACTTTTTGAATTTTTAGGGCTAACCGTTGGTATTAATATATCAGGTATGTCTGGCGATCAGAAACGCGCCGCTTATGCCGCTGACATCACCTATGGTACTAATAATGAATTTGGTTTTGATTATCTGCGCGATAATATGGCCTTTGAAGCCGAGCAGCGTGTTATGCGCTCGTTACACTATGCCATTATCGATGAAGTTGACTCAATCTTAATCGATGAAGCAAGAACGCCACTAATTATCTCAGGCCCGACCGATGGAGATTCTACTCTATATACTGAGTTGAATACTGTTATCCCAATGTTAACTCAACAGGATAAAGAAGACACTGAAGAATATATCGGGGAAGGGGATTTCACTGTTGATGAAAAAAATAAGCAGGTTTTACTCACTGAACGTGGCCAAGAAAAAGTAGAGCTTATTCTACAAGATCGCGGTTTACTTGATGAAAATCAATCACTCTATTCAGCCGCCAGCATTAGTTTATTACACCATGTCAATGCCGCGTTGCGTGCGCATACCCTGTTTGAAAAAGATGTTGAATATATAGTCACCGAAAAGGGTGAAGTTGTTATTGTTGATGAACACTCCGGACGGACAATGCCTGGGCGGCGATGGTCTGAAGGTTTGCACCAGGCGGTAGAAGCTAAAGAAGGTGTAAAAATTCAAAATGAAAACCAAACATTAGCATCGATCACTTTCCAAAACTATTTCCGTCTCTATGAAAAATTGGCCGGCATGACAGGTACTGCTGATACTGAGGCATTTGAATTCCAGTCTATTTATAGCTTAGAAACCATTGTGATTCCAACCAATCAAGCGATGATCCGTAAAGATGGCGGAGACTTGGTTTATTTAACTGAACAGGAAAAATATCAAGCTATTGTTGATGATATTAAACCTCGTCTGGAGAAAGGACAACCAATCCTGATCGGCACGGTGTCCATTGAGCACTCTGAGTTATTATCCGATTTAATGAATAAAGCAAAAATAAAACACAGTGTTTTAAACGCTAAATTCCATGCCAAAGAAGCTGATATTATTGCTCAAGCCGGTGCATTAGGCAGTGTGACCATTGCAACAAATATGGCGGGCCGGGGTACTGATATCGTTCTTGGCGGCAATCTGGAAGCTCGTTTGGATAAGTTAGGTGATGTTAGCCCCAAGAACATAGAAGCAGAAAAAGAGCTTTGGAAAGCAGAGCATAAAAAAGTATTAGAGGCGGGTGGCTTGTACATCGTTGGTACTGAGCGGCACGAATCTCGTCGTATTGATAACCAACTCCGTGGCCGTTCAGGGCGACAGGGTGATCCTGGTGAAAGCCGTTTCTATTTATCAATGGAAGACTCTCTGATGCGTATCTTTGCTTCAGAGAAAGTAACTAATATGATGAAAAAATTGGGCATGGAAAAGGGTGAGGCTATTGAGCACCCTTGGGTATCACGTGCTATTGAGAATGCGCAACGTAAAGTTGAAGGTCGAAATTTTGATATGCGTAAATCTCTTCTCGATTTTGATGATGTGTCTAATGAACAACGTAAAGTGGTTTATCAGCAGCGTAATGGTGTGATTGACAGTGAAGGCATCACTGAAACCATTCAGCAAATCTGGGATGATGTGTTTAATAATTGTGTTAATGAATATGTTCCTTCTCATTCCCTCACTGAGCAATGGGATCTTGAAGGCTTAGAACAGCGTTTGAAAGCTGATTTTTTAGTCGATTTACCTGTTCAGCAATGGTTAATTGATGATGCAAATCTACAAGAAGAAAGCATTCGTGAAAAAATTGTTGAGCATGCAAAAGCTTCATATATCGCGAAAAAAGAACAGGTGGGTCCGGAAATTATTGCCAGTTTTGAAAAGTCGGTGATGCTGCAAACAATAGATACTTTGTGGAAAGAGCACCTTGCGGCAATGGATCATTTACGCCAGGGTATTCATTTACGTGGTTATGCCCAAAAAGATCCTAAGCAAGAGTATAAACGTGAGTCCTTTGAATTGTTTTTAGAAATGTTGGAAAACTTAAAACGTGAAGTTGTGGTTATCCTTTCGAAAGTGCAAGTGCAGTCAAAGGAAGAAGCTGAGGCAATTCAAGAACAGCGTCGTGAGGCTGAAGCTCAGGCCCAGCTGAAAATGCAGCATGCGCAGGCAGAGAAGGGTGAACTAGTTAGCGAAGCAAAGACTGACGATGATACTTTTGTACGCAACGATAAAAAAGTGGGACGCAATGAACCCTGCCCATGTGGCTCTGGTAAAAAATTCAAACAGTGCCATGGTAAGCTTGCTTAGTTTTTTTTAAGATTTTACTGCTCTAAAAAGGCTCTTTTAAGAAGAGCCTTTTTTTATGGTTTTAAAAGGACTTTTATGAAAAATATTGATATTAGTATTGCGATTGTGAAGAATTCACAAAATTTATTTTTAATCTGTTTGCGTCCAGATCATGTTCACCAAGGTGGAAAGTGGGAGTTCCCCGGGGGTAAAATCAACAAAAATGAAAGCGCAGAACAAGCAATGTTAAGAGAATTAAAAGAAGAAGTCGGTATAACAGCGCTTGACTATCGTTTATTAGAGACAACGTTCTTTGATTATGGTGATAAGCAATTAAACCTTAATTTTTTTCTGGTTAATCAATTTACAGGTGAGGCACTGGCTCAAGAGGGGCAAAGAATGCAGTGGGTTAGTAAAGCGGAATTACTTAATTATTCATTTCCCGATGCCAATGTGGCTATTATAAAAAAACTGTAGCACTTTAATTTGTAAGATTTAATTTTTAATACTTTACTCTTTAATAAGAGTCTCTGATACGCATAAAGCTGGCAAAGCGGGGAACATTGTTTTTCGTTTTTCCCGTATATTTGTAAGTGACTGTCGTACCAATAGGTGGCGGGTTTTCACGCTCAATATCAGAGAATCCAGTACCAATTTTGAATTGAATTCCCTCTTTTGTTTCAACAAGTAATGATCCAAGCCTGCCGGTGTTTCTTCCTTTACCTGCAAAATGCTTAATAACAACCGCTTCTGCATCTTCATACTTTTTTAATTTCATTAAATCTTTACTGCGTTTTACCTGATAATAAGCTTTTCCTTTATGCAGCATTAAACCTTCGCCCCCCTTGGTTAGTGTCTGTTCTAATAATAATTGCAGCTGCTCATTATTCTCAACGCGTTGTTGTTTAATCATTTTTAGGTAAGTTGATTCACTTGACTTAATTAATGTTTTTATTAGTTGCAAACGGGATGTGAAGTCAGCGTCAGAGCTCGGCAGGTCAAAAATCATAAAAGAGATTTTTCGCCACTCCTGGTCAATGGGCTGCTGTTTTCGTGCGATACCTGAAACTTTTTCAAATTGATGACGATTAATCCATAACTCGCCATCTAAGGGCTGCGGCGGGAAATCTTCAATAAACCACTCAGGCGCATTAAAAATATTACCCTGCTTGGAAATGAGTTGTTTGCCGTTCCAATAAGCACGCACACCATCCAATTTCTCACTTACCCAATATGCTTGGACATTAATATCCTCATGATAAAGGGTAGCCAGTTGAATCGGAGGAGATAAGTTTTCGTTTGAGTGAGATAAGGGTGAAAAAAGAAAAAGTAGAAAAAATAATGTTTTATATGACATAAAAACCTCCCTAAACAGTCCAACAAGTTTAGGGAGGTTTTTAATAAATACAAATCATAGCAAGTCCCCTAACCAGACGCAGGAGCATATATTGATTGTAGTAATACCAAAAGAACTAAAAAGGAGATCACCCTTACTGGTTAAAATCATCCCTAACTGCGTTGTGAGTTTTATTCAGAACATCCTGTTCTTCACCACTTTGTGGCCAACTAAAGCTGTTCAAAATCGTTCCATACGACTTTTGTGAAGTGAGAACGACTATCTCCTGCAACTCTTGCCTTGTTAGTGCCGATTTTTCCTTCGCAATCATTGATCACTTCATTAATTCCTTTGGTATAACTAGCTGTTCACTAATTTATTTTTTAATGACGGTATGCTACGAATCAAATCAATAGCAAAACTAAAATAGAGTCGATGTCCAGCTAGCATATATTTTAACCCACACAAATGAACATAAAAGTAATGGACTTGCTATTAAGCTATAAAACGCATCGATAAATCAATGGCACGTACATGTTTGGTTAAAGCGCCCACTGAAATATAATCCACACCCGTTTTTGCGTAGGGAAGGATAGTATCGCTATTAACATTACCTGAAACTTCTAACTTTGCCGTCGAGTTTGAACTTTTACTCTTAATTACCACGGCTTCCAACATCATTGCAATACTGAAGTTATCTAACATAATACGCTCTGCACCTGCACTTAATGCTTCTTTTAATTCCGCAATAGATTCCACTTCCACTTCGACCAATCGTTCCGGGTGTTGTGTTTTAGCCATTTTGACTGCCGCTTCAATGCCGCCACAAGCCATAATGTGGTTTTCTTTAATTAAATAGGCATCATAAAGACCTAAACGGTGGTTAAAGCCACCACCACATAACACTGCATATTTAGAGGCATTACGTAAACCGGGTAAGGTCTTACGGGTATCCAGTAATTTACAATCGGTTTCCGCAATTAAATCCGTGTATTGTTTCACTGTTGTTGCAATACCTGACAATGTTTGTATAAAATTAAGCGCAGTACGTTCACCTGTTAATAAAGTGCGTGCAGCGCCTTCAAGACTAAATAACTGACTATTGGCTTGAATAAAATCACCATCTTTGACAAACCAAGTTATTTTTACTTGATTTCCCAGTTGGCGAAAGATCTCTTTGGTCCATGCTTGGCCACAAAAAACCGCATCTTCACGTGTTATAACCATCGCTTTAGCTTGTTTACCATCGGGAATTAAATTCGCCGTGATATCACCTTCAAGTGGAGAGAGACCGTTTAAATCTTCATCTAACGCGATTTTGACACTCTGAATTATTTCTTGTGCAACCATGCTGAATTTCCATTAACAATAAAAAAACAAATATTACCTTAATGCATTGTTAATACCAATGTTCTAAAGTGACAACTCCTATATTAAATAAAAAGAAAAATAAAAATAAATCTAACCTATACGCAAATTACTTGAAGAGGTATCTTCAAGTAATTTGCGTATAAAGGAATACTATGACATTAATTATTGGCTTGACGGGTGGGATTGGTAGTGGCAAATCAACGGTGTCCCGTTTTTTTTCCGAATTAGGGGTTCAGATTATTGATGCGGATCTTGTGGCACGACAAGTTGTTGAAAAAGGACAACCAGCATTGCGCAAAATTGAGCTGCATTTTGGTAATAAGGTGCTGACGGACGGGGAGCTCAACCGCACTTTTTTACGCCAGATTGTTTTTAAAAATGAGCCGGAAAAATTGTGGCTCAATAACTTACTGCATCCACTTATTCGGGTTCAGATGGTTGAGCAGCTCTCTAAGGCCAAGGGAGATTATGTTCTATTGGAAGCACCCTTATTATTTGAGAATAATTTGAATAAATTAAGCGATTATGACTTGGTTGTTGATACCTGCCCAGCTTTACAAGTAAAAAGAGCTTGTGCACGTGATGGTGCCAGTAAGGAGGTTATTGATGCTATCATGGCGAGTCAAATAGACAGGCAGACGCGTCTGCAGAAAGCGGATTTTATTATCGAGAATAATGACCTCACTCTGCTAGCACTAAAAAAGAGAGTGCTGCAGCTTGATACTCAATTTCGTAAATTGAAAAACTAATCAAATAACCGTTATTTGTTTCCTGTTTGTCCAATTTTGCTGTACTCTTCTCATTTTTCATGGAGATATTTAGATAAAAATGATCGTGTTTGAATACCCTCTAAATGAGAAAAATCGTAGTTATTTACGTTTTGAATCTCTCTTCACTCAGCTTAAAATGAGTCTCTCTTTTGAGCATGTAAATGACTCAACTATTTTTTTTAAAGCCCTTCTGGAATTGGTTGAATTAGCTGAACGTAGCGATATTCGTCATGATTTGGTCAAGGATTTACGTTTATTATCTGAACAGATGAGAACGTGGTTAAACCATGCTGCCGTTGATCAGAAAGTGGTGACTGATTTAATTTCAGAAATTGAGGGACTCATTCAAGCAGTGCTGCGTCTTTCAAAAAAACTGCGGTTTTTTAAAGATAATCGTCTTTTAACTTCTTTAAAACAGCGTTTTTTTATTCCAGGTGGTACCTGTAATTTTGATTTACCACAGTTTCACTTTTGGTTAGCCAGTGACTTGGAAAAACGCCAGAATGATGCACAATCCTGGTTTAGCCATTTTTCTAGTTTAGAAAAAGCATTAACATTATTTCTAAAAATAAAGCGTTCTCAAGCTGTTGCTACAACACAGATAGCTAAAAATGGTTTTTATCAGGGGGAAGTTGAAAAGTGTGGTTTTATCGTTGTCAAAGTTGATCAAAAAAAAGGTGTGTATCCTGTTATAAGCGGGCACAACCAGCGTTATTCAATCCGATTTATGAGTGCCGAAAGTGAAAAAAACACCTTAGACAGTATTGATTTTCAGCAAATTTGTTGCTAAGCGTTTTATATTGCTAGGAGTTTTATATGATAGTTAATTGCCCAACCTGTAAAAAACAAGTCGCATGGATAATTGAAAACAGCCACCGTCCATTTTGTTGTAAACGTTGTCAACTAATTGATCTCGGTGAATGGGCTTCTGAAGAGAAGGTGATTCAAGGTGAATCTGTTAGTCCCGAAAATATGCCCGCGGATAAAACTATTTATTTTGATTCGTAAAAGGTAAAATGATTGTTATGTTAATGAATGAATTTTTAGAAAAAATAAAAAGTCAACCTCAAGAGATAGTCTTTTCTGATGTGTTAGATTTGATTGAAGAGTATTATAACTTTACCGAAACCGCCTTTAAAAATGGTCCGCATTTAAATTTAGCGGGTCAAAACTCAGGCTCATGCAAGATCTTCTCTTTTGCAAAATTACACGATTTAAATACACTACAAACACTGGCATGTTTTGGTGATTATTACCGGGAAGATGTTTTAAAACATCCGCAGGCCAAGAATCATCAAAATATTCGTCAATTTATGATTTCCGGTTGGCAGGGCATTGATTTTTCTTCTCAAGCACTTGCCCCCCAAAAAACAGCTTAACCGTTCCGTCAACTACCTATTATTATTTTAGGGCTGGAGTGAGCTTAGTAGGCACCTGATTAAGATGCTGCTTCTTAGCGCTGCTAAGGCCTATCAACCGCCGGCCAATTTTACATTATAATTTTTTTGCTCTAAAAAAAGTTTAACAATCTCTCGTTGGTCGCCCTGAATTTCTATCACGAAATCTTTAACACAACCTCCGGTTCCGGTGCGCTTTTTTATTTCTTTGGCAAGGGCTTTTAATGCTTTTTCATCCAACTCTAACCCTTTTATTAGCGTTACCCCTTTTCCCTTACGTCCTTTAGTTTCACGATGAATACGAATAATTCCGTCACCTTTAGCCGCTTTTTTTTCAATTTTTGGCTTATCAATCTTGCCCCCGTCGGTCGAATAAACAAGATTAAGGTCGCTGAAGTCCATATGAATTCCTTTTCTCTGCATTGTGTGGGCCTAAGTCTACCAGAGTCTTTTTTAAATACTGTAAATAAAGATGATCTGGAACATTAAACGGAGCAAGTCTTTGTATTAATATTAAATCTAAATGATAACAATTAACATTAAGGTTTAAAAGGGGTTGCAAATGGTTTTATCGAATCTGAAAGTAGGACAAACGGCTAATATCGTCAGCATGGATGATATGGAGCCAGTGATGCGTAAAAAACTACTTAATTTAGGCTTTTTACCGCAAGCAAAAATTCAATTAGTACGTTTAGCGCCAATGGGTGACCCTCTGGCTATTCGTTGCGCAAACAACAATCTTGCCCTGCGCAAAATATTAGCCAGTCAAATTAAGGTGGAGTTGTCCGTATGAAATTAACCGTCGCCACTATTGGTAATCCCAACTCAGGAAAAACGTCATTATTTAATGCATTAACCGGCGCCAATCAACATGTTGGCAACTGGAGCGGTGTAACCGTTGAAAAAAAAATTGGTTATTTTAATATAGATGCTAATTGTGACGTTCAGGTAATTGATTTACCAGGTATTTATAGCCTTGATTACGATCCGGACGGGAGCTCGCTTGATGAGCGAGTTGCCTTTGATTATATTATGAAAAATAGCCCTGATTTGTTGCTTAATGTGATTGATGCCAGTAATTTGGAGCGCAGCTTATACCTTACCCTGCAACTTAAAGAGCTCGGTTTACCGGTCGTTGCAGTGCTCAATAAGATGGATATCGCAGAGAATAAAAAATTGGTAATCGATGAAAAATGCATCGAAAAAATGTTAGGCTGCTCGATTATTAGTTTATCTGCCCATGATAAAAATGCGGTGCAGAAACTTAAAAGCAAACTGCAAGATTTTAATCGCCAAATCTCAACTACCCCTCTTAAGCTGGATTACGGTGAAACTCTGGAGGTAATGATTGACCAGGCAAGCGTTTTGTTAGGGGCGGTTGAGCACAAACTTGAAAATCGCGCATTAGCAATCAAACTGTTAGAAAATGACCAAAGTCTCATACAACTGTTTTCGGCAGAGCAAAACCAATTGCTTACAAAGGCTAAGTTGGCTGCCACTATTGATATCGACTTACAGATAGCCGACACACGCTACAGTTTTATTTACCAGTTATCACAACAAGCCATTCGTTTACAGGGGCATTTAGGAAGAAGCATCACGGAAAAGATAGATGCGCTTACCTTAAACAGATTTTCCGGCATTCCTTTCTTTTTACTGGTTATGTACCTGATGTTTATGTTTTCAATCAATATTGGTAGTGCCTTTATTGATTTTTTTGATATTACTGGAGGTGCTATTTTTGTTGATGGCAGTGCGCAGTTATTAGACGCTATATCAGCACCCGAATGGTTAATTAATATATTAGCCTATGGCGTCGGTAACGGTATACAAACCGTGATGACCTTTATCCCTGTTATTGGCTGTTTATATCTGTTTTTAACCGTATTAGAAAGTTCAGGCTATCTTGCTCGTGCAGCATTTGTGATCGATAAGGGCATGCAGTATTTAGGGCTGCCAGGAAAATCATTTGTGCCTATGATCGTCGGTTTTGGTTGCACTGTGCCGGCGGTGATGGCAACGCGAACGCTTGAAAAAGAACGCGAACGTTTGCTAACGGTAATAATGTCTCCGTTTATGTCATGCGGGGCACGTTTACCTGTGTATGCGCTGTTTGCCAGTGCTTTCTTTCCTGAATCAGGTCAGAATATTGTCTTTTTACTGTACCTGATCGGTATCTTAGTTGCTGTTATAACCGGTTATACTTTAAGCCATACAATCTTACCGGGTAAAAGTGAAAATCTATTCTTAGAATTACCCGATTATGAACTGCCGACACTCAAAAATACCTTAATTAAAACATGGCATAAAATGAAAGGCTTTGTATTGGGGGCTGGAAAAACTATTGTGCTGGTAGTAACGTTATTAAATGTTATTAACTCCGTTGGTTCAGACGGCAGTTTTGGCCACCAGGACAGTGATCAATCCTTACTGAGCAAAGGTGCTAAAATTATTACGCCGGTACTCTCACCGCTCGGTATTACGCAGGATAACTGGCCGGCAACCTTAGGTATTATTACTGGAATCTTTGCCAAAGAAGCAGTAGTCGGAACTTTAAATAATCTCTATTCAACTCAGTCTGCTGAATATGAGGAAAAATTAACCCTGCTTGAAAAATTCAATACAGCGCTGCAAACGATCCCTGAAAACTTATTCGGTATCAATATTGCTGATCCGCTCGGAATCGGTGTGGGCGATATGACCGATTTAGCGCAAGCTGCCAAAGAGCAGGGGGTTGACCTTACTATTTATAGCAATATTCAAAAAGCTTTTGTCAGCAAAGAGGCGGCTTTTGCATACCTGCTGTTTATCTTGTTGTATGCACCCTGCGCCGCGGCAATGGGCGCTATAGTCCGTGAGGTCGGCGTTACCTGGGCTCGTTTTATTGCACTATGGTCAACAACCACCGCTTATATTATTTCAGTTTGTTATTACCAATTGATGACCTTCACACAACACCCATTCACAAGCCTAATGTATTTAATGCTATCGGCAACGGTTATTTTAGCCGCACTTTATGGCCTTAACCGCAACGGTAATGTATTAGCAGAAGTGCAGTTAAAGGCGGTTTATTGATGATCTTATCAGCCATTTTAGACTACGTAAAAAAGACCGGGCGCGTTGAAGAAAAACAGTTGCTTAAACACTTCCACTTAAGAGTCGAAGCGTTATCGCCTATGATGGCGGTTTTATTAAAGCGCGGAAAAATTCAGAAAACGATTAATAACAGAGGAGAAAAGCTTAACCCTGAAATTTATTACAGTTGCTTAAAAAAACAACAAATATCAATATTGACAGTTATTTAAATAAGAAAATATATCTTTCATTTGCTAATGTGTTTTTATTTGTTATTTTCGCTCTAGCCAAATGCGTCTAACCTTTGTACAATCCTTTTCCTAATTTTGATTATACCGAGAGTGTTAATTTTTCAACGCTGAAAAGTTAACACTCTCGGCAGTATTAAGTAATTTATTGTTGTTAACGAGGCTTTCATGAATATAAAAAAAGTAAACCTACTGGATTTGAACCGCGAAGGTTTACGTGCGTTTTTTGTCGAATTGGGCGAAAAACCCTTTCGTGCAGAGCAAGTGATGAAATGGATTTATCATTACGGTTGTGATGATTTCGATCTGATGAGTAATGTTAATAAAAAACTGCGCCAAAAATTAAAAGAATGCGCAGAAATTGTTGCTCCAGAGATTAAAGTCGAACAACGCAGTAATGATGGCACGATAAAATGGGCGATGACGGTGGGCGATCAAGAAGTTGAAACTGTCTATATTCCAGAAAAAGATCGCGCGACCTTGTGTATTTCTTCACAGGTAGGTTGTGCATTAGCCTGTAACTTCTGCTCTACTGCCCAGCAGGGATTTAACCGTAATTTAAGCGTCAGCGAAATTATTGGCCAAGTTTGGCGTGCCGCTAAAATTGTAGGGGTAACAGGGGAAAGTGGTAGGCGGCCAATTACTAATGTGGTGATGATGGGAATGGGTGAGCCGTTACTTAACCTTAATAATCTGATCCCTGCCATGGAGTTGATGTTAGACGATTTTGGTTATGCACTTTCAAAACGCCGTGTCACCGTATCAACGTCAGGCGTTGTACCTGCGCTTGATATTTTAGGCGACCGCATCGATGTTTCCTTGGCTATTTCATTGCATGCTGCAAACGATACATTGCGCTCTCAAATGATGCCAATTAACGATAAATACAATATTGCTGACTTTCTCGCGGGTGTGAAACGTTATATCGCAAAATCAAAGGCTAACCGCGGTAAAGTGTATGTAGAGTATTTATTGCTGGACCATTTTAATGACTCGACTGATCAAGCTCATGAGTTAGCACATTTACTTAAAGAGACACCTTGTAAAATAAACTTGATCCCTTTTAACCCCTTCCCGGGTAATGATTACCAAACACCCAGCAACAGCCGAGTGGACCGCTTTAATAAAGTGTTACTGGAATATGGTTATACCGTGACAGTTCGTAAAACCCGTGGTGATGATATTGATGCTGCCTGTGGACAACTTGTTGGAGATGTAATTGATCGGACTAAACGCACCATCAAAAGACGTCAGCAGGGTGAAAACATCGCTATTAGCGCAGGTTAATGGTTTAGTCAGTCTTATTAAAAAACCAGGTTACTCTTTGCATATTGTGACCAGCTTGGTTGCTCGAGCTTCTCTCTGAATTTGTAACTTGAAGTCGAGTAGCGATACAAGTAGACTTAATAACTTGAGTAGCTGCTCGACGTTCCATCAGGGCAATAAAAGGAATGAAAGACACAGTATTTTCCGTCACGATATGATTACTTCTTTGAGAATATTTGGATCTCTAAAATTAGTGCATTATTACTTTGATGTATTTGATTAGTTAACGCCATTTTAAGGAATATATGCGTCAAACTTTTTTTTCTATTTTGCTCCTGCTGGTTTTGTCGGCCTGTACTTCGAGTGCAACTACGACTACTACAAAAAATTCTGGTGTGGGTCAAAAAAGAGCATTGGATCCAAAGGGTGCATCCGAAATACGTGTGAAACTTGCCCTAGTTTATTTAGAAAATAAGCAGATGCAGCAAGCGAAAAAAAATCTTGACAAAGCGCTAGCATACCAGCCGAAAGATGCCACTGTTTACCGTGTTTTTGCTTATTATTATCAAGCAGTCAAGGAAAATGAAAAAGCTGAACTGATGTATAAAAAGTCCCTGTCTTTAGATCCCCAAAATTCGGATACTTACAATAATTACGGTACATTTTTGTGTCAGCAAAAGCGTTACGAAGAAGCAGAAAATGCATTTTTAACTGCACTTGAACAGCTCAGTTATAGCAATGTTGCTGATACCTATGAGAATGCGGGATTATGTGCCGAAGAGATAAACCATTTAGACAAAGCATTATTTTATTACCAATATTCACTTGCACATAATCCGAATAAATTATATTTGAACCTGGCACTGGCAAAGATAAATCTCACTCAAAAAAATTATAAAAAAGCACAGTTAAATCTATTCAATTACCAAAAAAAAAGTGCATATTCTGCGGAGAGTTTATGGCAATGGATTCGCTTAAGCTATGCTACCGGAAAACATGCAGGTCTGAATAAATATGCCGGAATATTATTAGAAACATTTCCACAATCCCATCAAGCACTAGACTATTTAAATCATGGATACTATGAATAACGACACAGATAAAATTATGACTCCACTGGGTCTCGCATTGCATAATGCCAGATTAAAAGCTTCACTATCAGTCGAACAGGTTGCTAATCTTTTGAATTTAAACGAAAGTGTGGTGAGAAAGCTAGAAAGTGATGTTTCTGTTTTGATTGCAAGTGGACAATATGCACCTATCTATCTGCGTGGATACCTTGCTAACTATGCAAAATTAGTCGCTTTAAAGTCCATAGATGAATTTGTTGAATATCAACAACTTTCCAAACCGCAGGAGCCAGACTCTCGCATTCGAGCGACGGCTAGTATGGCGCCCGCCGGCAAAAAAAGATTAATACCCCTGTGGCTTTTAGTTTTCTTACTGTTAATCGCAATACTTGCCGCAGTGCTTGCTAAGCAGTCAGATTTCTTTATTGCGGGAGAGCCAGCGGCTAAGGTTAGCGCAGAAAATAGCAAATTTTTCTCGCCAGATCCAGCGCTTAAAGTAACAACAGAAAGCAG
>JBLHWW010000059.1:0-20345 GCA_047629075.1 Psychromonas sp.
GGTCGTTGAATTTAGCTCTTCAATCGGTGTGGTTAACCCAGTATCGGGTACTGCATTAACAAATACCCTTGGTAAGGCGATTATCACATTAACAGCAGGTGATGTGGCAGGTGCCGGTTTATTGCAGGCATCATTAATGTCAGGTGAGCTTAATGCTATCGGTTTTGAAACAGCGGGTGATGCATCGGCAGTATCGAGCAAGATTGTTAGATTAAGCGCTATATCATCGATGATAACTGACGCGAACTCGGCAGAGGTAACGGTGACGGTGAGCGATGGCAATGGTCCTTTAGCTGATCAAGTTGTTGGGTTTTCTTCATCACTTGGCGTGGTGAATCCTGTATCGGGTACTGCATTAACCGATGATTTTGGTGAAGCAACTATAACCTTAACAGCGGGTAGCGTGGAAGGTGCCGGCTTATTACGTGCTTCCTTATCGTCTGGTGAGTTTGATTCTATTGGCTTTGAAACGGCGGGTGATGTACCTCCAATTTTAGGTAACGTAGTTACTTTAAGTATTTCTGATACGTCGATATCTGATGCGCTTCCTGCGACTTTAACAGCAACTGTTATGAATGCGGGTGCACTGGTTGAAGGTGAAGTGGTTAACTTTGGCTCAACATTAGGTGCCTTGTCGCCATTATCAGGTACGGCTTTAACCGATGCAACTGGTGTAGCAACAATTACGTTAACTGCAGGCGCCACTACAGGCGCAGGCGTCGCAACAGTTACGCTTGAAAATACGGCAAAAGATTCGGTTGGATTTTATACTGCTGGTGATAGAACAAATATTTCTGGCAATATCGTTTCTTTGCGTATATCCGGAAGCTCCATTGATGCAGGTAACCCTGCAACATTAACCGCTACAGTAACTAATACCGGGAACCCTGTCTCTGGCAAGGTGGTAAGCTTTAGTTCTGCTTTAGGTTCATTTCTACCTGGATTTGCTACAGCATTGACTAACGATAGTGGTGAGGCAACAATAATATTATCTGCTGGCGATACAGCAGGGGCAAGTATTGTTACTGCAAGTTTAAGCAATAATGCTTTTGATACTATAGGTTTTGTGACGGTGGGTAATGAAGCCTCTGAAACTTCTCTAATAACCCTTTTTTTGAAATTGGTAACTCCGGGGACCACTGATGAAATAGGCATTATTAATGGTATTACTCCTGGTCAAGTTATCGCTACCGTTACGGGAGTTAATTCACCGGTTATTGTTAGTTTTACGAGTGATATTGCTGAAATTCCAATTGCTACGGCGATAACGGATGAAAACTTCGAAGCTGTCGTCGATATCTATGCTGGTAACACATTAGGTGCAGGAACCGTAACCGCTACATTAAAAGACGGCGAAACAGGTGAACTACTACTTGTAGTTGGTGCTACCAACCTTGAAATGGGTAGTGGTACTCCATTTGTAAAAGATGTCGCTGGGTTAACACTCGATACTATTTCAGCGGGTGGTACAACCGTTGTAAGTGTTGATATTGTTGATGAAAATGGAGATTTATACACTTCTCCTGTAGATGTGACATTCACATCAAACTGTGTTGCTGCAGGTACAGCAACCATCAGCTCACCGGTAACTTCATCTAACGGTACTGCAAGTAGTACTTACTTAGTCCAGGGGTGTGTAGGATATGATCCTATTATTGGTTCTGCTAATGCGGGTGGCGTTAGCTTGACCGCTACTGCAAGTGTAAGAGTAGAAGCCGCGAGCGCTGGCAGCATCGAATTTGTAAGTGTGTCATCGGAAAATATTTCTTTAAAAGGGATTGGCGGCGGAGAAAGCTCTACTATCGTCTTTAAAGTGTTGGACACTAACGGTTTACCAGTAGCAAATAAAGTTGTGTCATTTGCATTAAATACTGATGCAGGAGATGTAAGTTTATCTCAATATTCAGCGACGTCTGATAGTGATGGTCTAGTCCAAACAGTAGTCAATTCAGGAACTGTAGCGACACCTGTTCGGGTTTTTGCGACTTTAGATGAAAATTCAAATATTGCGACTCAGTCGAGCTTGTTGGTTATTTCAACTGGTATTCCCGATCAGGATAGCTTTTCATTATCAGCAAGCCTATTAAACCTAGAAGCAAGGCAGGAGGATGGAATCGAGTCTGAGATTACAGTTCGTTTAGCTGATTCTTTTAATAACCCAGCACCAGATGGAACAGCAGTCTCTTTTACAACAGAAGGCGGATCAATCGGATCATCTTGTACAACATCTAATGGCGTTTGTTCCGTTACTTGGACTTCTCAGTCACCAAGACCTATAAATGGCCGGGTAACTGTTTTAGCTTTTGCTGTGGGGGAGGAATCGTTCCCAGATTTAAATGGTAATGGCCGATTTGATGCTGGTGATGAAGTCGATGTATTTAGAACTGGCACTGACGTAGAAGGCGATGCATATGGCTTGCCTGAAGCATTTGTGGATCATAATGAGGATAATCTTTATAATCCTCCTCTTATTGCAGATGCTGCTAATACTGGTTATCTGGTTACTGATGATCCTAATGGTACTTGGGATGGTGACGGTACTGGCCAGAATGAAGAATATTATGACTTTGTTGCCACAAATGATTTTGGCAACATCATCGGAGATGGTCTTGAATATCAATATGATGCTGCTGATAATAAGTACAACGGTAGTTTATGCAACATTACAGATATAAATGGTAATACTATCGTTCCACATGCAGGATGCTCTGAACAAAAATCTATCCATGTAAGAGGTGAACTTGTTATTGTTATGTCGGGGTCGGATGCATATTTCACTACTAAACTAACCGATGATGGGCATGATACTATTGATGATCCAAATGATAATGTTATAAACCTAACCGGGGAAAATAGTGGTGGGGCAACCGTCTATATTGCAGACCTTCATGATCAACCGATGCCTGCCGGCACAGTGGTTAAGTTTTCAACAACAGCGGGCTCAATTGAAGGGCCTAGCTCGTTTACTTGGCCAAAAGAAAATGTCGATTCGGGTAAGAACTTCTCGGTCGTTGTTAAAGGCGCTGTGGAAGCAAGCACAGGAGGACTTTTTGTTGATGTAACTACACCGAATGGAACAACTACAACCTATTCAGATATTACCATTGACATCTCTGCCCCATAATTAACTAACCCATAAAAAAACCCCGCAAGGAGTTTTTTTATGGGTGAAATATCTCAGATAAATATTGAGTAGTGATTTTTGTACTGTTGATTTAGTAAATGTACGAACGGATACTGCGCTTATTATCAAGTGTGTCACTGCAGGTTTACGTTGCCGATATTAATAATAATCGTCCGCCCGCAGGCAGTAAAATTAGTGTAACAACAGATAATGGCGAATTATCAGGGAAAGCAACATGGGTAGTCGCTGATAGTAATGATTACGGGCCATTCTCTTTTAATTTGTTATTAACAAGAGAGGCAACAGCTAATAAAAAGACAGATGGCATTACTGAAATAATAGTGAGTTCACCTGCTGGCTTAACTTCAAGTTATCCAATTACGGTTTCTGATGATGGCTAATGAGCCTCTAGTTTTCTAAATTAAAAAAGGAGCTTCGGCTCCTTTTTTATATCTAGAATCCACTCAATATCTCTATACACAAACATTAGTACAGGTTAAGGGTCTAGTTTATCTAAGATGCGCTGTTTGCCTGTCTTCTTGTCCGGTTAATATCATGTATAATAACCTTCTGAATATAACCCTATTTTTGAGAACGATTATGTCACCCGAACGTCTTGCCCGTATTACGAACATGCTAAATTATCGCCAACCGGATCTGACCGTATTTTTAGAGCAAGTGCATAAACCGCATAACCTAGCGGCTATTGTGCGTACTGCGGACGCTATTGGTGTGAGTGATGTGCATGCCACTTGGGAAGACACAGCAGAACGACTTTCAGGCCATACGGCCACGGGCAGTCAGAATTGGGTCAATGTGCATTCACATCAGACCCTGAAGGATGCTATAAAAGCATTACGTGCCCAGGGTATGCAGATTATTGCAACTAACCTCTCGGACAGTGCGATTGACTTTCGCGAGGTTGACTATACCAAACCTACGGCAATTTTAATGGGTCAGGAAAAGTATGGCATCAGTCAGGAAGCACTTGCACTGGCAGATCAGGAAGTTGTTATTCCTATGGTGGGGATGTGCCAGTCATTAAATGTATCGGTTGCCTCTGCGCTTATATTGTATGAAGCACAACGTCAGCGTGAACTGGCCGGTATGTATAATGGGGAATGCCGTTTACCCGAGGAGGAAGCGCATCGCATTTTATTTGAAGGCGGGCATCCTATTTTCAGCCAATTGTGCAAAGAGAGAAATCTTCCTTATCCCCCTCTGGATGCTGAGGGACAAATTGATGCTTCCGATGACTGGTGGCTGGCGGTTCGTTCAACGACAAAGAGTCTGAAAAATAAATAAGGTTAGGAGAAGTTTCATTGAGTCTATTTCAGCAACGTTTATTAGCCGAAGGTGTACGCGCTGCTGAAGGTGATTATCCCACTTTACCCTCGCCAGGATTAAACAAAGCAGAGACCAGCTTTGAGCTGCTGCTGCTGGAACGTGCCAAACAGCTGGATCCGGAGCTGCAAATCTCCGCGCTCTTTACTCATTTTAAGCTTCTAACTAACAACCTGTTTGCTTTGTTATCTGTGCTTTTATTAGTGCTGGGCGCAAGCAGCGTAGGGCAGCTTTTTAGCGAGCAGGGTACACAGGTCAACTTTTTTTGGGCGTTCGGCCTGTTCTTTATTCCTAACCTGCTCGCCTTGTGTCTATGGTTATTCCTGTTTTTACAAACCAATCTATTAAGCGCTGGCTGGCTGGCTCATTTTAGTTTTTTTTTATTCAAAACCGTTGAAAAACGTTTTAATCCGCAAGCAACACAGCATCCCCATTTTTGGCTGCTATTTAAATGTTATTTTAAAATTATTTTATCCGCTGATGTAGGACGTTATCAGTTATCTTATGTCACCCACCTATTGTGGTTAAGTTATTTTTTCGGTGCAACTATTATGCTGGTTATTATGCTGGCGACCCATCAGGTCGACTTTATTTGGGAGACCAGTATCTTGTCGGCGCAAAGCTTTCAGTGGTTAACCGAAGTGCTCGCTTATATCCCTAATCTATTGGGAGTGACAGTGCCTAATCCTGAGCAGATACAGCAAAGCCATTTAGGGGCGGTGAATGTACTTGCCGAAGCGCAAAACAGCCGTCTGGTTTGGTCCAGTCTATTAATTAGCAGCTTACTGATTTACGGTATATTACCGCGCTTGCTCTTATTGTTATTGATGCGCTTTTTACTGATTAGAAAAAAACAGCAATTCCAGTTAACCTTAAGTCGACCTTATTACGTACAATTACGGCAACAGTTAAAGTCCAATGTCACCTCGCTGGGTATTAAAGATCCTGATCTTGCTAAAATTGAAGCGCCTCATTCCCCGCACTTGGAAACGCCATGTCATGAACTGCCGTCCTGTTTTTATCCGGTGGCGGTGGAGTTATCGGAAAGACAATTTATTGAATGCCAGAAACACGTTAAGCAATTTTCTCCCGAGCAGTTTGCGCTATTAAAAAATGTTTGTGATTTTAAAGCTCAGCAGCAGTTATTAAATGAAATTAAAACCATTCAGCAAAGAGTAGTCGTATTATACGTCACTATGGCGCGTCTGCCGGATCGTGGTTTGTTGGCCTTTATTAAATCATTAACCTGTTTAAGCTCAACATCGTTTTATTTATTACTGATAGATGAAGGTCTGATGGAATCATCCCATATAAGCAAGCGGCGCAGTGATTGGTATCAGCTGGCGACACAGGCTGATATCCCGTTAGAGAATATTATTCAGTTCAAAACTCGGGGGGCAGATGAATAAAAAAGGTTTATCGGTTGCGGTAGTAGGCCATGCGAATGCCGGAAAAACATCCTTAATGCGGACCTTATTACGTGATTCGGAATTTGGTGAAGTGGCTGATCAAGCTGGTACTACTCGGCATGTTGAAGGTGGTGCCCTATTAATCGATGACAGTAATAGCCTCGCCCTGTTTGATACTCCCGGACTGGAAGACTCGATGCGCCTGCATCATATTTTAAGTGGTTATTTTACCAAGCATTCTGTCGATGGGGTTGAACGCCTGCAGCACTTTCTTGCGCGCCAGTCCGAATACCCTGAACTTGAGCAGGAGGCGAAAGTACTGCGCAGCTTGTTAAGTAACGATCTTATTTTTTATGTGGTTGATTTACGCGAGCCAATTTTAGGTAAATATCGCGATGAATTACAGATTCTAAGCTATGCGGCAAAACCCGTTATTCCGGTACTTAATTTTACAGAGGCCGGCGCGGCGAATCTTGAACAGTGGAAAAAGCAACTGGCACGTTTAAACTTTCATGCTTGTGTAAGTTTCGATAATGTTCACTTCAAATTTATCGATGAAATTAAAATTTACCAGAAAATGCAAACCTTACTGGCGGATAAAGAAGAGCTGCTGCAAGCGTTTATAAATCAGCGCCGTACTCAATGGTCTGAACGTTTTAATGCGGCCAGTGTGATTGTCACCAACCTGTTTGTTGAATCTGCCTGTGTGCGCTATAAGGCGGTCAATACAGAGCAACAGATAGAACAGGCGACGCTCAATCTTAAACAAGCGGTGCGTAACGCTGAAAGCAAATGTGTTCGCCGTTTGTTGGCGCTCTATCAATTTCGTAAAGGAGATGTCGAAAACAGCAAATTACCCATTGAACAGGATGGCTGGCAGTTGGATCTTTTTTCAGCGGATAACCTACAGGAGTTTGGTATCAAGCTAACGGGTAATATAGCGAAAGGCGCAGGAGTGGGCGTTGCGGTTGATTTAGTCACTGCCGGTATGACCTTAGGTGTTGCGGCCTTTACTGGCGGAGTCGCAGGTGCGTTGTGGGGCGTTAAGCAACGCTATTATGATGAGATAGAGGCTAAAATCAAAGGTTGCCGCTATATCTGCTTAAACGAGACGACGCTACAGGTATTGTGGTTAAGGCAGATCAAGCTGTTAACACTGCTGCAGCGTCGAGGCCATGCGAGTGTTGATAAAATTGATTATCAGGTGAGCCAGGATAAGCAAAAAAATGAATTGCCAAAGAACTGGTCTAAATGGTTACGCAAATCGCACAGTCACCCTGACTGGTCATCACTGAATGAAAAAGGCGCAGATTTAGATGATGACAAGCGTCTGTTATTTATCGAGCAGGTTAGTGCGGAAATGGTTCATACGCTAGGTGACTTATAACCAGCTAAGTGATCTATAAGCAGCCGATCAGATGTTTATCTAAAGCTGCAGATATCGGTGATGACAAGTGTCTGTCATTTATTCAGAAAATCCAGTGCGGAAATGGTTAATACGCCAGGTGACTTATAACCCGTCAGTTAATGAGATGCCTACGCATATTTAGAATATAGTTAGTAGGGTGCGCCTCAGCATCAATTGCCAATGCTTGCGGTGCATAGAAGGCACCCTACCAATAACTATTTTAGTCTTTACTCTGTGTTCTCTGCGGTAATACCTTTAAGTTTGTTATAAAAAATACACCACGTACACTTGATCATAAAAATGAATGTTCGTATTTAAGCCTGAAAGCGCCCAGTAGTTTATAACCAATCGGTTAATGAGATGCCTAGCCCGACTGTATTGCTATATTGATTATACTCTATCAGGCTGTTGCCATAACCGGAGAAAATCTGAAAATAACCGCGAATTTTACCGTGGAGAGGAAAACTCCAATTGAACTCCAGAGATCCTTTGCTAAAACCACTTTCGATATTATTACGGCTGCTAATCGAGACATTTTGCTTACCTATTTTATAAAGGGCAACAATTTTTCCATGGCCATAATAATCCAATAAATCCGGATTATTATCAGACTCCTTGTCTTCTGTAAAACGAATCCAGGGATTAAGCGCTAGCATAAAATTCCCATTTTCCAAGACAAGCTTGCTTTCAATGCGGTTCCAGCTGCGGGATGCCGGCTCTGTTTTCCCATTTGATTGATGGGTTAAGTTCAGCGTAGCTAATTTAAAATGCCAATTTCCCCCTAGTTTTCTGTTATGTAGCCACTGTAAAAACATTTCTGGCTGATAATTAGTTTCGCGAAACGGGGATGAATTGCTGCTGTTATATGCCTGCCAGAAAGAGACCTGAGTATAACCAAAATAGAGTGAAATGGGCAAGTTGGCAATATCAACCAAGACAGGAATTTTAAAACTAAGCTGAAATTTTACCTCAACGGGTTGCAATTCGTCAGACGACACAACATCCTTATAAGCATCATTAGATTGAATATTATTATTAAAGGTAAAAGGTAAAAGGCAAAAGATAATTTGGTTTATAGGGAATAATAGCAAAGCTATTCTTCTGAAGTTTCTTTTCCTGATCTATACGCTGATCAACGGCAGAATTTTCTGCCAGTGCAGGCGCACTGAATAAAAAAACAAAAATTAAAAATAATAGATGCATAGCCATTTCCTTGGTAAATTATGTCAATAATTAGCGCAATTTGAAGCATAATAGGAATAATTTCCTATTATTATATTCTGTCGAGTTTAACTGTCTGGGGTTTAAAATGAAATTAGATAAAATGCCCTTAACGGCGCTTAAAGGAGTCGGCGCTAAAGCCTCGCAAAGGCTGGCTAAGATTGGTCTGCACAGCGTTGCCGATCTGCTCTTTCATCTGCCCCTACATTATCAGGACAGAACCCGGATTTATGCCATAGCAGATTTAAAAGATAATATGCAGGTCAGCGTGCAGGGCAAGGTACTAAGCTGCGATCTGCAGTCTGGCAAGAGACGTATTCTAAAATGTAAAATAAGTGACGGCAGCGGTAGTGTGACCCTTAACTTCTTTCATTTTAATACAACACAGCAAAATAGCTTTGTAAAAGGGGCATTAATCAAATGTTTTGGCGAGTTTCGTCGCGGTTACCACGGGTTTGAGGTTACTCATCCCGATTACCGCTTGCTTAATTCAATTGAGCAAAGCCATGTTGAGCAGACTTTAACGCCGATCTACCCGTCAACGGAAGGTTTAAAACAAAATAGTCTGCGTAGCTTAACTGAGCAGGCGTTACTTCACCTGCAGCAAAATCAGATTGGTGAGTTATTGCCCACTCATCTATTGACTCACCCGATCAGTTTATCCGATGCACTTGTTTATATACATCGCCCGCCGCCCGATGCCTGCATCGAACAATTGGAAAATAAAACCCACCCAGCGCAGCAACGTTTAATTATTGAAGAATTATCAGCACAACAAATCAGTATGCTGTCTTTACGGGCAAACGCACAGCAACATCAAGCCATTGCGGTCAAAGAAAGTGGATTGCTGCAGCAAAAGTTATTACAAAATCTGCCTTTTTCTCTGACCAAAGCACAACATAGAGTGAACCGGGAGATTCAGCAGGATCTACAGCAAACCATCCCGATGATGCGTTTGGTACAGGGGGATGTCGGATCCGGGAAAACCCTAGTGGCGGCGATCGCGGCATTGAGGGTTATTGAGGCTGGTTATCAGGTGGCCTTAATGGCTCCCACTGAACTTTTAGCGGAGCAGCATCTGCTTAATTTTCAAAAATGGTTTGCCGCACTTGATGTGAGTGTCGGTATGCTTTCCGGAAAAATGCGTGTCAAAGAAAAGCGCAACCAATTAGAAAATATCAGCCTGGGTTTATCGAAGATGGTGGTCGGGACGCATGCGCTGTTTCAGGAAAGTGTCCAGTTTAATAATTTGGCCCTGATTATTGTGGACGAGCAGCATCGCTTTGGCGTACACCAGCGTTTAGCATTACGTGAGAAAGGGCGCTTGGGTGATTTTGCGCCACATCAGTTAACCATGACAGCAACCCCCATACCAAGAACGCTGGCAATGACAGCTTATGCGGATCTCAATGTCTCGGTCATTGATGAACTGCCGCCCGGAAGAACGGCCATTAAAACCGTCGCGCTGGTGGATGAGCGCCGTAATGAAGTCATTCAGCGGGTTTATCAGGCATGTAAAAATGAAGGGCGGCAGGCCTATTGGGTATGCACTTTGATTGAAGAGTCGGAAGTATTGGAATGCCAGGCTGCAGAGAATACCGCTAATGAAATGCAGTTAGCGCTTCCGGATCTTCACATTGGTTTGGTTCATGGACGCATGAAGGCCAACGAAAAACAGTATGTGATGGACTCTTTTAAACAAGGGCAGCTGGATTTATTAGTTGCAACAACAGTGATTGAGGTGGGGGTGGATGTACCGAATGCCAGCCTGATGATTATTGAAAATCCGGAACGACTTGGACTGGCGCAACTACATCAGTTGCGCGGGCGGGTAGGACGAGGTGAAGTCGCCAGCCATTGTGTTTTACTGTATAAAAAGCCGTTATCGAAAACCGCCCAAAGACGCCTGCAAGTGTTGCGTGAAAGTAATGATGGTTTTTATATTGCCGAACAGGATCTAGCTATCCGCGGACCTGGTGAAGTGTTAGGCACTAGACAGACCGGCATTGCTGAATTTAAAATAGCGGATTTGCTGCGCGATCAAAGTCTATTACCGCAAGCGCAGCAATTAGCCTTTCAGCTGATGGATTCCTTCCCTGAGTTAATGCCAGAACTTATCCAGCGCTGGTTAGGGGATAAAGATCAGTATGTTCATGCCTAGTAGTCGTCTCGAAAAGTCAGCGGGTAAAAAGGATAACTTATTGCAACCGTCAGTTAGGAAAGGGTGATGAAACGTTGTTTTATCATGGTTGCTTTTATACTGGGCTTATTGGGTTTTTCGCTGCTCCTCTTTATAAGCTTTTTTGATATCAATGCACATCGAAAATTTATCAGTCATCAGATAGAACAGTTAAGCGGCTATCAAGTTAATGTTGAGTCAGTTGATAGTCACTTATTTTTCGACTCCTCTGTTTCATTTTCCGGCGTGTCCTTGAAAATCAATAACCTGCAAGTGCTTTATGTCGATAAAGTAAAGGTTAATATCACTAAGCTTGATCTCTGGCAAAGGCAGTTAAAACTTGGTTCAGTACAATTAAACGGACTGCGTATTTCAGGAGATACTGCTGCTGCTTTTGCTAATACTACCGATATTAAAATTGCCGATTTTAAAACTGTGGAGAAAAGCAACAGTGTTCAGCAAACTAGCGAGGTGAAAATCCAGCAAAAACTAGCCTGGCAGCGGTTTACTATCGGCAGATTATCGGTTAACGACTTAGCCATAGATATTACCCACGCCGGGCAAAGAGTGACGCTTGATGGCGCTGATTTCAGGTCAGAAAATCTGCAGATTATAGCCGATCACCAGCTAGTGAAAACCCCTTTTTTCGGTAATTTAAAGCTGCAGGCAAGGGAGTTTACTGCACAGCCTATAAGCAGTGAAACGCTCAGAGTTAAAAATTTGCAGTTAACTGGGTCTTTTAATTTAAAAAATGTACAAGCGAATCTGTATCTTAAAGCTGCCTCCCTCAATCTCACTTTAGGGAAGGAGGAGCTTGCACTGCAAAATACAGAACTTGCAGTTTCCCTGAATCAGAATAAAGCCAGCATAACTAGGTTGAGCAGCAAAATCTTCTCGGGGGAGTTGCAACTGCAGGCAACTGCCTTATTTTTAATAAAGCCGTTATCTGCACCTTTTTTATCGGTTCAACAGTTAACGGTACAACTTTTGGAAATTAAAAATATGAATGTAGTGATTCCAGCTATGTTTAATGATTCTGGCGGGCTTAAAAATAATAAACCGCGATTTCCGATTAACAATTTTGTTTTAAAGGAGCTTATTGTCGAAAATGTAAATATCCGCAGTGATAATTCGACCATTCCTTTAGTAATAAAAAATTTAAATGCTACGCTGGTGGATGTTGTTTTACTGCAGAATAAACAGTTGAAAGGTTTAGCTGAAGAAACAAAAGAGGCTGGATCCTTTGTTTTACAGTTTGATTATTTACAGTGGATGGAAAGCACTATTAAGCAGTTTGATATTTCAGGCAAGCTATTGAAAAATGATCGCAGTGTCTTGCTGCTAAAAAAACTGTTTATAAACTAACCTGTTTTTTATTATGTAATAAATTTAAAGAATAAAAAACGGTTTATAAAATAAGTTATTGTTTATTCTGTGATAAATTCCAAGAATATGATCATTTATCTTGCTATAGTAGCCCTTACTTTTTAAATTTAAATTTAATATTAATATTAATGGGGGTTTCATGGTTGACAACACTTTTGCCATAGTAGGAACATTTTTAGTGTATCTGGTGGTGATGTTATTCATCGGTTATTACGCATATAAACGCACCAGCGATACTTCAGATTACTTTTTAGGCGGACGTACATTAGGTCCGTGGCCAGCCGCATTGTCTGCTGGTGCTTCAGATATGAGTGGCTGGTTATTACTTGGTTTGCCGGGTTACGCTTATGCAGCGGGTATGGAGTCTTTATGGCTTGCAGGTGGACTGTTGATTGGTAGCTGGGCTAACTGGCTGATCACTGCAAAACGTCTGCGTACTTATAGTATTACGACCAACGACGCATTAACCTTACCGGAATTTATTGCCCGTCGTTTTAATGACAAAACGAAATTACTGCAAACCCTCTCCGCTTTTTTCATCCTGATGTTTTTCCTTTTCTACACCAGCTCAGGTTTAGTTGCCGGTGGTAAATTATTTGAAACTGTCTTTGGTCTGGACTATATCTATGCCGTGATTATCGGTGCTGTGTGCATTGTTTCTTATACTTTGTTTGGTGGGTTTTTGGCCGTGTCATGGACAGACTTAGTGCAGGGCTTGTTAATGTCAGCAGCGCTAGTGATTGTGCCTATAGTCGCAATGCAGGGTGGATTCAGTGAGCTGGGTACTAATTTAGAAAATATTAATCCTGAACTGCTAACCCTATGGAACGGCATGGACGGTGAACCTTTATCATGGATTGCGATTATTTCATTAGTCGCCTGGGGTCTGGGTTATTTTGGTCAGCCGCATATCCTGGCGCGTTTTCTGGCAACACGCAGCAATAAAGACTTAACCAAAGCACGCCGTATTGCGGTTAGCTGGACAATGCTCTCTATCTTTGGTTCGGTGATGGTGGGTATTGTAGGTCTGGTCTTTGTGCAAAATAATATGTCCATGGAAGTGGCTGATGGCGAAAAAATCTTTATGGTTTTAGTTAATGCTGTCTTTCATCCAATCCCTGCCGGTATTTTATTAGCTGCTATTCTTGCCGCTATTATGAGCACCGCTGATTCACAGTTATTAGTGTCTTCTTCGGCATTAGCTGAAGATTTTTACAAACAGCTTTTCCGTCCTCAAGCTACGTCAAAAGAAGTGTTGATGGTCGGACGTATCGGTGTCATTCTATTAGCGTTATTAGCCTTGTATTTTGCAATGGACCCTGATAGTTCGGTACTTAGTTTAGTCTCTTATGCCTGGGCTGGTTTTGGTGCGGCATTTGGTCCTCTCTTAGTATTAAGCATATACTGGAAACGGATGAACAAAAATGGCGCTCTAGCGGGTCTTCTTGTCGGTGGTATCACTATTGTTGTCTGGAAGCAGTTAACCGGTGGTATTTTTGATGTGTATGAGATTGTCCCTGGAATAATTTTTGCTTCTGCTGCGATTGTTATAACCAGTTTAATCACTGCTCCGCCGGAAAAAGCGGTAACAGATAAATTTGAAGAGTTTGAAAGAAACTTAAAAACCTTCAAATAACCAACCGAAAGCTGTCAGCCGTCAGCTTATGGCTGTCGGCTAGAAGGCTTGAAGGTCTAAAAGAAAAAGGCTGTAACTTTGTAAAGTTACAGCCTTTTTTTTGCTTTCAGCTTTCTGCTCGCAACTCGCAACTCGAAGCTCGAAGCCGTTAACCGATAGCCGTCAGCTGATAACCGACAGCTTTAGGAGATATCAAACTCTTTTAATTTACGGGTCAGGGTATTTCTCCCCCAACCAAGTAGTGTCGCGGCTTCCTGGCGTTTACCTTGAGTGTGCTGTAATGCAGCCTGCAGCATTATTTTTTCGAATTCCGGCAGGGCATTGGCGAGTATATTCTCCTTGCCTTGTTTTAATTCAGCTAAGGTCCATTCGCGCAACTGTTTCTGCCAATGCGGATTTTCATCATCAGCAGATTGTGTTTCCTGAGCGGTTAATTCCGGTGGTAAATCGTAAACATGGACTTCCTGCCCACTAGTCATCACCGTCACCCAGCGGCAAACATTTTCCAGTTGACGCACGTTTCCCGGCCAGGGAAGTTGCGTTAAATACTCTTTTGTCTCCTTAGTAAATTGTTTGCTTTTGACGTTTAACTCTTTGGCAATATTATTTAAAAAATGTTGTGCTAATAAACTAATATCTTCACAACGCTCTTTTAAAGCGGGTAGTTGGATGCGAATGACATTTAAACGGTGGAAAAGATCTTCGCGGAAATCACCCGACTGCACACTTTTTTCTAAATTTTGGTGGGTAGCTGCGATAATGCGCACATCGACTTCGATGCCCTGATGGCCACCTACCCGGTAGAATTTACCATCCGCGAGTACTCGTAATAAACGGGTTTGCACCTCTAATGGCATATCACCAATTTCATCTAAAAAAAGTGTCCCGCCATTGGCTTGCTCAAACCGACCTTGACGATTTGCGGCTGCGCCGGTAAATGCTCCTTTTTCATGACCGAAGAGTTCAGCTTCGATCAGCTCTTTGGGAATGGCTGCCATATTTAGGGCGATAAAGGTCTTATCTTTGCGTGGACTGTGTTTATGTAAAGCCTTAGCAACCAACTCTTTACCTGTGCCGGATTGACCATTGATTAAGACACTCATACTGGAATGAGATAAACGACCAATAATACGGAAGACTTCCTGCATTGCCGGGGCTTTACCAATAATTTCCGGTGTAGCAACAAGTAGTTCAGGTATCTTTTTTTTGTTTTTTAAATCAATGCTATGGTTAATCGCCCGTTGAATCAATGCCGTGGCTTCATGAATATCAAAGGGTTTTGGCAGGTAATCAAATGCGCCACTTTGGTAAGCATTGACCGCACTGTCCAAATCACTGTGTGCGGTCATTATAATAATTGGAATTAACGGAAAGCGTCCATGAATACGTTCCATTAAAGCGAGCCCATCGATACCGGGCATCCGTATATCGGAAATAATAACCTCGGGCTGCTCTGTTTGTAACTGTTGCCATAGACATTCACCATCGGGGAAGCTGGCGTAGTCAATCTTTTCAGCTTTTAGAGTCCGCTCTAAAACCCAACGAATAGCGTGATCATCATCGACGATCCATATTGTGGCTGTCATTGTTGATTCCTATTGATGTCTTTTAGAAAGAGAAAAGAGAAAGGTGAAATTTATATGAGGTGACTGATTTTGACTAACAATCCAGGCTGAATACATCTTTTTTTCCTTTTTCATAAGTGTTAAATTTTTTAATGGACAAGGTAAGTCTTTATTTTTTATTAAATAGTTAAAGGCAGGTAGATAATAAACTCAGTATGACCTTGCATACTGTTGCATTCGATACGTCCTCTCTCTTGTACAATAAGCTCCTGAGCAATAGATAGACCCAATCCAGTACCATCACTGCGTCCCGTTACCATAGGGTAAAATAAGGTATCTTTTAAATGCTCAGGGACGCCTGAGCCATTATCAATAATTTTAATTTCAGCGACCAGTCGCTGCAGGACACCGTGAATAATAACTTGGTGCGCAGTACGTGTTTTGATTGTTATTTCTAAGTTTTTTTCAGGCTGGCTGCTCAGTGATTGTACCGCATTCTGCAAAATATTTAAGAATGCTTGCTGCAACTGATCCGGCTGCATTTCAAGATCCGGAATGCTTGGATCATAATCAATTTTGATCTGGATATGCTCAGGCAGGCCCAAACAGACTAATTTCCGTACTTTCTCAAGTACTGAATGTAAATTATGATTGGAGCGCTCTCCCAAGGTTTGCGGGCCTAATAAACGATTAACTAATGCGCTTAGACGATCTGCTTGTTCAATAATTATTTGGGTAAACTCTTTAAGTTCAGGATCTGCCAGTTCACTTTCTAATAATTGTGCCGCACCACGTAGGCCACCAAGCGGGTTTTTGATTTCATGGGCAAGGCCACGAACCAGTTCTTTTGCCGCTTTTTGTTGATGCTCTTGATAATGAAATTGGCTTATTTTACGTTGCTGTCCAATGCAGTGCATCTCAATAATCACATAATCTTGATTTTCAAACTCTAAATAGGTGGCACTTAATGCCATTAAAAGAGGATGACCATCAACCATTAAGGTTGTTTCACCGTCAGTAAATGCATTTTTTTTAGTAAAAACAGCTTCAATATAGGTGGGATCAAAGTGATAATGATTTGCCAGTTGCTGCAAACTTTGCAGGTAAAGACGTTGTTTACTTTGTGATAATAAAACCTCACTTGCTGGATTTGCATAGATCAGTTTTAATTCTGCGTTGATAATAACAAATGCCGTATTCGCTTCTTCAAGTATGGCAATGGTAAGTGAGTTTGAATGATTATTTAACATTTAGGCCTTATTATGGAGTGGATATACTGGATATCCGTTGCAAATGCACGGTGACTACCTGTGTTCCTGCAAGAACCTTGCCACTTCCATCTAATAATTTAACTTGTATTTGACGGGTACCCCTATCAATATTTTCCACCCGTATTGTTGATGATATTTGCGAATCACCCAGTGCTTTACCGTCTAAAAAAAGTTGCAGTTTCTGCGTGATTTTTTTTTCAGGCGTTATTTTAACCTGAATATTAATAGAACCATCATTACTACGCAGTGGACTGTCATGTTCAGGAGAAATAATATCGGCTTGATAGATAATTGCGGGCTCTTTTTTGACTTCGGCTGTGTTTTTTGGCGTTGCTGAGGGCTGTACATTATCCGATTTTATTATGTTTTTATTAACCACATTGATTTCTGCTGTACCAAGTTTCGCAGTATCTGAATAATGGCTTTTACCGTACTCATCAACCCAGTGATATATTTTTGTTGTTGCTACTGTCATTGATGAATAAATGCAGCAAAGACAGATTAAATATGCAGAACTCAATAAAGAAAAATTCATATAACATATACCGCCAATCTTTAAATGTGATCTTCATTGTGGGGTAGCGTTTTCTGTTAGGCAATAAAAAACTTTTATTACTGTAAGTTATATCACTCAAAATAACAGGGCTCACTTTTTATACATAAAAGTAAGCCCTGTTATTGAGGTTTATTTGTCAGCGTGCTCGTGACTGCTGACCCTAGCAAAATATTATTTAATAAATAACATTTCTTGATACTTAGGTAATGGCCATAACTCATCCGCAATAAGAGTTTCAAGCGTATCCGCGTGCACTCGAGTTTGATCCATCAAGCCACGAATAACATCAGCACAGAAATGCATATGGGCCTCTTCATCGGCAAAGTCATGCGTCGCGACCGCTTGTTTAAGTTTAGTGACAGCCGTCATCATCGCATTGGTCTCAACTGCGATTGAAGACGCTAGCGATGTATCAAGCGCGATATCGAGTCCGATCATTGTTGAAGTCGTTAGACCAAGCTGAGATAAGTAACTCATAGCAGCCGGGTAGATAGTGGTCGTTGCCATGTCAATCACTAATTTAGCTTCTACTTCAATCGAAAGAATGTATTGCTCAGTATAAACTTGATAGCGACTTTCTAATTCAATGGGTGAAAATACCCCGGTGCTTTCAAAAAGTTTAACGATTGACGCTTCACGAAATGCAGGTAAGGCATCGGCCGTTGTTGGAATATTTTGCAGACCACGTTCTTCAACCGCCATTGTGTGCCATTCTTTTGAGTAACCGTCACCGCCAAATATAACATTGCCATGCAGCTCCATTAACTCTTTTAATACCGAGATAACAGCAACATTTTGGTCCTCAGATTTTTCTAAAGCCACTTCTAATTTTTCAGCAATCCAGTTTAATGAATCAGCAAGCATAGTATTCATAGCCACCAGTGGGCCCGATACTGACTGTGATGAGCCAACCGCGCGGAACTCAAAACGGTTACCCGTGAAAGCAAATGGAGAGGTTCTGTTACGGTCACCCGGATCACGTTCAAAGTGAAGAATTTGTGATAGGCCCGAATCCATTAAACCAGCATCAGCACAAGTTAACAGTTTGCCATTTTTAATGTCGTTAAATAGCCCTTCTAACTGCTCGCCTAAATAAACAGAAAGAATTGCCGGTGGTGCTTCGTTAGCACCGAGGCGGTGATCGTTAGAAGCAGATGCAATGACCGCACGTAATAACGGGCCGTATTTATGCACTCCGCGAATAACTGCACCGCAGAAAAGTAAGAAATTCAGGTTATCATGTGGCGTGTTGCCGGGATCAAGTAAGTTACCTTGGCTGCTGTTACCGACAGACCAGTTAACATGTTTACCGGAGCCGTTAAGACCGGCAAAGGGTTTCTCATGTAATAAACACAGGAAACCATGTTCTTTCGCTGTACTCTTCATCACTGTCATCAGAAGTTGCTGATGATCGGCTGCCACGTTAGCAGCTTCATAATAAGGTGCAATTTCAAACTGTCCGGGCGCCACTTCGTTGTGGTGAGTTTTAGCCGGGATACCTAACTTGTAAAGTTTGTTTTCAAAATCCTGCATAAACACTTGAACGCGTTCCGGGATTGCACCAAAGTAGTGATCATCAAATTGCTGACCTTTAGCGGGAGGAGCGCCGAATAAGGTTCTGCCTGTGAGTAACAGATCTGGGCGTGCATTGGCAAAATTTTCATCTACTAAAAAGTACTCCTGCTCAGCACCGCAGCTTGAATTAAGCGGTGCGATATCAGTCTCACCCATTAATTTAAGTACTTTTTTCCCAGCTTCATCCATTGCTGAAATCGAGCGTAGAAGAGGAATTTTTTTATCTAATGCTTCACCCGTCCAAGACATAAATACACTGGGAATCATTAAGGTTGAACCGTTAGCCGTATGCATAACATAGGCAGGACTAGTTGGATCCCAGGCTGTATAACCACGGGCAGCATTGGTCATACGTAAGCTGCCGTTAGGGAAAGAGGAACCGTCGGGCTCTCCTTTGATTAACAGGCTGCCAGTAAATTCAGTAATTGCACCACCGTCAGAATTGGTGATGATGAAACCATCATGTTTTTCTGCGGTAATGTTAGTCATAGGGTAAAAGATATGTGAGTAGAATTTAACGCCTTTACTAAGCGCCCAATCTTTCATTGCAGCAGCAACAACATCAGCCGTTGCAGGTTCTAAAGCACAGCCCGTTTGAACCGTTTTTTTAATAGCTTTAAAGGCATTTTTTGGTAATGCTTCTTCCATTTTATGAAGATTAAAAACATCTTCAGCCCAAATTTTACTTAATGGCTCAGGTTTATTGACCAAATTTGGTGCACGGTTAGTGATTTGATCAATTGCCTTAAGGCGGGTTTGGTTGCCACTCATGTGGTACTCCTTACTTATAAAATATGGGCTGGATGAGTTCAGACTGATTATTTTTAAATTTAAAAGATAATACAAGAAAAATAAAAGCAATAATTGTGCCATATTTTCATGGATAGTAAAAAAGAGTGTTTCTTTTGGGGAGAGTAGCTGTTTTTCTTAATACTGGAATACTGGAATACTGGAATACTGGAATACTGGAATACTGGAATACTGGAATACTGGAATACTGGAATACTGGAATACTGGAATACTGGAATATTAGAGTACTGGGAGTACTGAAATATTAGAGTACTGGGAATACTGAAGTACTGGGAGTACTGGGAGTACTGGGAGTACTGGGAGTACTGAAATACTGGGATAGCAGGTTAGTGAATTTGCAGTGTTTACTTGCAGAAAAAAAAAGCTAAAAAGCTAAAAAGACCAAAGCCGTTGATCCTTTTAGCTAATGACAACTCCGTTAATTAAGCGGAATTAGCGTCCGGTTATAAATGGTCATAACCTAAGCAGACTGTTTGCTTATACGCTGTAGTATAAATCGAACTCTTTTGGATGTGTTGCACGAGAAACGGCTTCACATTCAGCTATTTTAAGGGCAATGTAGGCATCGATCGAGTCATTGGAGAAGACATCTCCAGCGGTTAAGAAGTCACGGTCAGCATCCAGTTCAGCAAGAGCTTCTTCAAAAGAAACTGCAACTTGTGGGATTGCATCCGCTTCTTCTTTAGGTAGATCGTATAAATCTTTATCAAGAGGCTCGCCCGGGTGGATCTTGTTTTTAATACCATCAAGTCCCGCCATTAGCATGGCAGAAAAACCTAAGTAAGGGTTCATTGTTGGATCCGGGAAACGTAGTTCAACACGCGCCGCTTTTGGTGACGGTACAATTGGAATACGTATAGA
>JBLHWW010000060.1:0-20266 GCA_047629075.1 Psychromonas sp.
AAGTATAAATTTTCGAGAGCTGCTATGTTTTACAGTATAAAAACCAAGCTTATTACTTTTTTTTCTTTAGTGATGATAGCTTTCACGTCTATGCTTTTAATTATGATCTCTATCAATGAACGTGATCGTCTGCTTGATTTAGAATTAGAAAAGTCCACGGAAATTTCCAAAATTCACGCTAGGCTTTTCCGTAAATAGCTTGCTCAATATATGGCAATGTTACAAATGCTTCCAAAGAGCTAATAGCGCTTTGTACAAAGCTAAACAATTGGGCAGAAATTGCATCGTACAAAATTAAAAATCATGTCCTTGAGGGGAGCGGAGCGAGCTGTCGAGTTTCGAGCTGAACAGTTATTGGTAGGGGGCATTCTATGCACCGCAAGCAGTTGCAATCGGTGGGTGGAACGCACCCTACGGGCTTTCTAGTTTCTAGTTTCTAGTTTCTAGCCTTGTGCTTTTATTTCTCTGCGGCGATCACTGAAATTTCAACTAACAGTGCTTCACGGGCCATGCTAGCCTGCACACAGGCTCTTGCTGGTGCACATCCCTGTGGAACCCATGCATCCCATACAGCGTTCATAGAGGCGAAATGTTCAGCCATATCCTTAACGTAAATAGTTGCTGTTAATATATGTTCACGGTCACTGCCTGCATCCAATAGTAACGCATCTACTTTGTCTAACATTGTTTGGGTTTGTTCGCTAATGTCTTTGGTTGCATCTGCCCCTACTTGCCCGCACAGGTAAATTGTGCCGTTGTTCTTCACTATTCGGCTCATACGTTGCTTGGTTTCTTTACGCTCTATCATGTTAATCCTTGAATGTGGGTGTTTATACCCATGATACTTCAAGATGCAAAGTCAGCAAGGGAAATTATACTGAGATGCGAGGCATAAAATTGAATTATCATTATTCTACATAGCGATTTTATAACAACATAAATTGGTACAATTTTCCTTGCCCTACGGCGCGTAAGCTCGAAAACCAGCGCTGCATTGCACCAATCGAAAAGGAAATAACCATTTAAGATGTGAATGCTTGCATTTACATCTACCGCTAGAGGATTAACGCAGTTAATCGCTCGAAAGGTCATGTTGTGTGTTGTTCTGCTCTCCGATCTTGCACCTGACAAAGCATTTTGAAGTAACATGGGCATATAGTGGCAGACATTATAAACAACTTGCAGCATAAGCCAATAACCCATGAAGAGGATCGTCTATTGCTTCTCTGTTTTGCGAAGACCGCTGGACTCCGATCACTTATGAGTGCCATTTTATTAATATCAGGGGTTATTTTCTGCTGGCTTTACTTTAACGGCATTGCTCTTTAAGCTCCTACCCTTTAGACATCCACGGCGAATAAACGATATTAGTATGAATAAAAAACAGGTACATAAACAACTGATTCTCGCATTAGAAGCCACCTATCAAGGTGCCGTTAATGCTGCACAACGTGCCTATAATACGGCCACTAATAATGAGAATGTCGCAGAAAATAAATATGATACCTTAGCCTTGGAAGCCTCATATTTAGCCCAAGGTCAAGCGCGGCGGGTGGCCGAGTGTGCACAGGATCTTGCCGCTTTCGAAAAATTGAACAGTAGCTCCACATCAAAGCTTGGTTTAGGGGCGTTGGTCTTGCTGCGTGATCTTGACGATAATGAAAAATATATTTTTTATGGCCCGTCAGCGGGCGGTTTAAAAGTGCAGTTTGCAGAAAAAGAAATTGTTGTTGTCACGCCTGGCTCGCCGCTTGGTGCCGCAATCAAGGACCGAAGCGTCGGCGATGACGTCAGTCTCTTTATTGGAAAGAAAGTTATTGAGTATGAGATAGCTGAAATTTATTGACTGTCTAAAAAATTGTAATAGAAACCTAGAAGCCTTAGGACTTAAATACGAACATTCATTTTGATGATCAAGTGTGTGGTGCATTTTTTGTAACAAACTTAAGTCCGAAGACACTAGATTAAAAATATTGCAAATATTTTTGTAGAATATGGGTAGATAGAGACTGCACAGCCACACTCCAAACTGCATTTTGGTTTCTGATCAACCACAAGCCGTCAAGGGTGAAACATTAATAGACAGTTAGCAATTATCGAAGCGCCAGTGGAGACGGTTTGCAGCAAATGTTGCTCAGTAAAGATATTGCGGTTAATTGCATTTTATCTGCGCAGTAGATTCACCTGCAGGCGCAGGGTTGACCATACTTTAGGATGGATCAAACCGACCATTAAGCCTGAAATAATCAGTAAACAGGAGATGATTTTAGTACTTCCAACTTGTTCTTGATAAAAAAGAGCGCCCCCCAACAAGCCAAAGATAGGTACCAGAAGTGTGAGGGGGGCGACCATGGATAATGGGTATGTAGATAAAATTCGATTCCAAACCCAATAGCCTAATAAGGTCACGGGATAAGCCTGAAACAACACAGAAAATGCCAGCGAACTATTCCAAGTTTGCAGGGTATGCTGAAATTGTTCTGCACCACTGTGATAAAAAGCAAGTATATAGAGCGGTAATAGCGCATACAGCATTGACCAAACAGTAAACGCTAAAACCTCTTTCGTCGCCGCCTTTTTGATGATAATACTGGCAATACTCCAGCATAGTGCCGCGAGTAAAATAAGTAACACGCCAGCGAGGCTTACCGTCCCGTCTGTTACTGACAAGCTCAGTGCTAAGCCGCAGATAGCCAGTACACAGCCGCTCATTTTTGCTCTTGACAGGGGCTCATTAAGGAACAGGTATCCGAGAATAACAGCAATGAATACATTCAACTGCAATAGTATAGATGCCATGCCTGCAGACAGACCGGCATCCATTGACCATGTCGTCATGCCCCACACGCCGATAGTAAAAACCAAACCGTAACTGAGTAAATAAATCCATTTAACATTGGGGCACTTGACAAAAAATATTGCAGGAATAGTGGCAAATGTAAAACGCAGCGCGGTAACAAGTACCGGATCTGCTTCACCAACACCAAGTTTAATAACAGAAAAATTTAATCCCCAAACAGCCATTATTGATAACACGATCAGCAGGTCACGGTGATTCATAATATCCCCTTTATTAAAATAAATTAGATAAGTATCAAGCAAATGAATTAATATAACAGACACAATTATTAAAGAAAAAAGAAGTACAGTTGAGGAGGTGTATGCTCTATAAACCACTTTCAGCGCAATAGATGTCGAAGACTAAAAGTGGAAAAATAGCTGCACACAGGCATATGCCTTCACTCCGACATTTTAAAGTGCTGCATAATATCTGCATGAGCAGTGCGCTGAATTGCTATCAACACTTCGAAGCGCTAGGTGAGATAATCGCTAAGCCACAATCGAGATTTTTTGTTTGTCAGCAGTTAGATCGTAGGCGAAGCCTGAACCTATTAATTTTGAAAGCCATCTCAGTGAATTCAAATCAGGGGAGTTATACGCCGTTTATCAAAACGATTGGCTCATTAGGTTATACTCGGATCGACCGCCAGCAATTACCGCTCGAACAACTGTAGCAAAGTTTCCGCGCGCAATTAAACGCCAATCAGCAGAGATCAGCTTTCCCCAAATCCGCAAGGAGAAAAATGATTACGAGACAGTTTATCTGCGTACTTTAAAGGTTATGATTTGCACTCTTCATCTGAACAACTGATCATTTTCAATGGCTGTATGGACGCCATACAAACGGCATTAGAGATCACCACTAATGTTGGTGGTGCGGCTCTCGGAACTGAGCCTTTAGGCTCGGCATTTGTTGTTTTTCAGAACGAGTGCATTGATGAAAAAGGCATTAAATTTATGATCAATACCTTCAAAGGCAACATTGGCACGCATAAAGCAGTAGTGATGACTATTGAATAATAAATCTGCTGCACTTTTAGCGCTGGCCGTCGAAGCGTTGGAATACGATGACATTGTGTTCATTAACGCGCCTTTACTTGAGAAATAAGCGATACAGCTTATATAGAAAACTTGAAAAGTCAGCTGGTTGAAAAAAATGCTCGACTGACAGTGGTATGGGTTCTAACGGATATCGATGTTGTTAAAGACCCTATGATTCAAAGAAACTCATCAAGAGATACCTGGAAATTGGAGCATTGGGATGAGTATATTAAAGGTGTTGATTTTTCTATTCCTCAGCGCATTGATAACCCAGAGGTTATTGATGATTTACTGCTGTTTCGTCATTCAAATGAAGATGAGTATCGCCAGTCTATGCGGGAGGTGTTGTCAGTTTTAGAGGCTGGTCTTTGATTTTTACTGTCTTTAATTTTGACTGTCGATGACTTTGAGCAGGTGCATTAAAAATCTGCCGGGCATTTTAATATTAAAAAAACGTGATTTTTACAACTAAGCCGTTTTCATAATAAAACCACTTTAAAATAACGAGGGGAAATAATGAGACTTTCATACTGCTGTCACATTAATAAGATAAAAAAGTCATACTATTATTTCTGCAGGAATGCTCTATGAAACTTAATTTATTAACATCTGTTATTTTATCAACCTCATTGATGGCTTGTACGACTTCCCCTTTAAATAACAATCTCGTTGAAAATACCAAAACAATCCAGCTGGTTGAACAAGGCCGTTATCACTCCAATGTCTTTGATGAAAGTGCGGCTGAAATTGTCACCTTTGATAAAACAACGCAGCGTACTTTTGTGGTGAATGCAGAGTCTAAAAAAATAGATGTTGTTCGCAGTAGTGACATACAAAAACCAACATTATTGACCAGTCTGAATGTCGGTGCAGACATACAAAAGCATCTTAACGCACAAGCGGGAGCAGCCAATAGTGTTGATGTGTTTGATGGTCTGCTTGCGGTGGCCATTGAAGCTGAAAATAAAACAGATGCAGGTTGGGTAGCTTTTTATGACGCGCAAAACTTAAATTTTATCAGCGCAGTGTCTGTTGGTGCCTTGCCAGATATGGTGACCTTTACAGCAAATGGCAAGCAGCTGCTGGTGGCCGTTGAAGGCGAGCCTTCCGACATGAACTCTGCCCGGGATCCTGTCGGAGAAGTTGCTATCATTGATATCGACTGGCATAAAAACACCTTAAAAACGATGCTGACACGTCTTGATTTTAATGCGTTTAATAAAGGTGGAACTCGATCTGATGAGTTACCTAAGCAGCTAGTTTTAAATGGTTTTAAAGCAACCGTCGGGCAAGATTTAGAGCCTGAATATATTGCCGTTAATAAAAAATCAACAAAAGCGTATGTCAGTTTGCAGGAAAATAATGCAATAGTTGTCATTAACCTTAGCGACAAACGTATCGAAAAAATTATGGCATTAGGGTTTAAAGATCACCTGCAGGCCGGCAATGAGTTGGATGGCAATAATAAAGACAAAAAAGCGCTATTGAAGAATGAACCTGCATTAGGCATGTATCAGCCAGATTCTATCTCGGTTGTTACTATTGGCGGTACCGATTACGTACTCACCGCAAACGAAGGTGACGATCGCAGTGATTGGATAAGTGATTTACCACCGGCTGAATGTGAAGCAGGTAATTATTATTATAATCTGGAAGATAAAGCCTGTGCAGACGATATTGAATTAAAAGATGCCTTAGACAGCAGTGTTTATAACCCGTCGAACAAACACAGCATGCTTGATTTAAGCAATTTCCAAAAAGGCGGCGTTTATCAAGGTGCAGTAAAAAGTCTTAAATTTTCACACTCTGCCGGCAAACAATTTGGCGACTTAAATGGTGATGGAAAAATGGATCGCATGCTAACGTTCGGTGGACGCTCATTTTCTATTTGGAATATGGAGTCAGAACAATTAGTTTTTGATTCCGGGAGCGATTTTGAACGTATTACCGCACAAAAATACGGTGCTAATTTCAATCAAAGCAACAGTAAAACAAAAGCCGAAGATCGCAGTGGTAAAAAAGGCCCTGAGCCTGAAGCGTTAACAACAGCTGTTATTGATGGGAAAGTTTATGCCTTCATCGGTCTTGAACGAATGGGGGGCATTATGGTTTATGATATTTCAAACCCAGTTAAAGCGCAGTTTGTGCAGTATCTCAATCACCGCGATCTGAGCGTGAATCCCAAGGATAACGTTGAAAAAAATGCCGATGGAGTGAAGACTTATCGCATAGATGCCGGTGATTTAGGCCCTGAAGGGTTTCGTTTTGTAGCCGCCAAAGACAGCCCGACAAATTCACCGATTCTTATCGTCGGCAATGAAGTCAGCGGTACAACGAGTTTTTACCGTATTAATTCAGTTGAACAATAATAACGTTTTAAGGTAAGTGGATCCCTGACCCGCATTCGGTGTCACTGCCGTTTTAAATAAACCTTTTAATAAGACGGCCTTCGAATACAACCATTCAAGGCCGTTTTCATTCCCTCTTATCAAACACACACTTGAGAACTCATAAATATCGAAGTTTGTTCCCCCTTTTCTAAGTAAGTGATTATAGAAAGGTACAACGCAATCACGATCTTCATTAATTTTCCCTGTTGTTTTAAGGTCTGCAACGCGCTTAACTTGCCTTGCTCAGAACGCGAAAGGTCAACAGATTTTAGTGGCGCTTTAAATTTTTACACAGGTAAATATAGCGTTGCCGGAGAGCTTATCCCAAGGCATGATTTTTTCGTAATCATGCTCAAAAATATGCACTTCAAAATAGGGCTGTAGTAATTTTTCTAATTGATCAAAACTTAATGCAACCATAGGATGTTCGTCCTGCCATAATTGAGTTTCATCTTGAGTGGTTTTTTCAATGCTCAGTTTGAGTGATTGTTTCTCACCGAAGCCCGAGTAATACCAACCAGAGCTGAAAACAAAGTGACTATTGTCATGTTCAGCAGTGTGTCTGACCAGGGAATGGTTCTCTATTTTATTTTTATCGACAACGTTAAAGCAAAAAACACCCTTTGTATTTAGCGCGTTATACACACTTTTAATACATTCTTTCAGTTTTTCAATGCCATCACTGTAATGGATGGAATATAAAAAACAGGTGATCAGATCCAGTGGTTGTTCAACGTCAAAGCTACACATATTTTTTAATGTAAATTGCGCTTCAGGGCAGCGATTTTTTGCCAACAGCAACATTGGCTGATTAATATCTAGGCCACTGCTTTGGTAACCAAAATTCAAAAAATGGCGAACATGTGGGCCAGTTCCGCACGCTAAATCAAGGTGATTTTGTCCTTTATCACCAAAAAGTTGATGAAGTCTGCGAACATGGTCGCTTTGAGCCTGATAGTTAATTGCAGTGCACATTAAGTCGTAATAGCCAGATAGGTCGGTGTATAAAGCATTGGTGGACGGAAATGACATAATTACCCAGTGGTTTAAGGTGAAATATTTTAGTGGCAGATCTTATAACAATTACTGTTATTTGCGAAGTATAATTCCAAGATAAAAGCTATCTGACTGCGGATTTTATTATTAACCATGTGGCAAAAATTTGGCCCCTATACAAAGGATGTAATGGGTATTATTTAGTGCTTAAACACGGCGCACATACAAAAGGTCTTTGCTGCTAAGGTAAAATGTCTTAAATCGTTTATTCCTGTCGATTTTATAGTGATTCGATGGGGCCCTAAATGTTGTTAAGGTCTAATCTTAAATAGCAGTCGATATTGGATTTCCCTTTTTATTTTATAGCGGAGAAGATATGAAAAAAGTAGCGATATTAGTAGCCGAACGATTTTAATAAGTGGAAGTTATCAAGCCGCTCGATTTTCTCAGAAGGGGGGGAGGATAGAGGTTATTCTCACTAGTCTTAGTCCGTTAAAAGTGACTGGTTGCCGTAATGTTGTGATCCTCGCAGATACCACCCTTGATAGGCTAGGTGATGATTTAGATGGGATTATTTTTGCCGGGAGGAATGCCCGGTGGATCGAATTTTGCTCAATCGGAGATGCTTATCGCATTCATACGTAAAATGAATAACAGCAATAAACTGCTGGCGGCTATCTGCGCTGCACCTGCGCTCGTTTTGGGGAAGGCCCGTCTGCTCAAAGGGCGACAATTTAGCTGTTACCCCGGTTTTTAAAATAAGATCACTGGGGCAAATTTCAGCACTGAATCTGTTGTTCTGGATGGGAATATATCAACCAGTCGCGGCCTGGGAACAGCAGCCAATTTTGCCATTTTAATTATTGAATATTTGTTTGCTATAGATGCCGCTAACGCAGTTAAAAAAAGCATTCTGCAACACTGCTAAGCAGTGTGTCAAGGGCTTAAAAAGAGCACTCAGAATCAGTGTTTATTGTGCTGCAAAAAAATATTTTTGAGATTGGAATATTGTGTTTTTTGATGGGCCTTATAACCTCCTATAGCTAATTCACTGGAATGTAAGGGGGTTTTACGCAGGTATTTGTGTTAAGCTAGTTGCCATGGTCAGGTTTTATCATAAGATTTTGTGGTTAACTATGGTACGATTTTTCCTGACCTTCGCCTCCGTTAGCCATTACTCTTAAGACCGTTCTGAACTCTGGTGCACTTGCTCTCATTGCCCATGTTTGGGGCTAACATTCACCTTCGTTTTACAGGCGAAGCGTTTGCGGAAGTGCTCGCAGACTTATTTATATGATCGCCCGAATTCAACGGGAAATAAGGCTGTTTGATGAACTGCACAACAGATTAGAACATGAGCGATTAGAAAATAACTTTAAAGGGAAATAACCGATTAGAACATAACCGATTAGAACGTAACCGATTAGCATATAACCGATTAGAACGTAACCGATTAGCACATAACCGATTAAAACATAACTTCAAAGGAAAATAGACGAACATGAATACAAATACAAATACAAATACTAATACAAGTACAAAATCAGAGAAGAATACAAAACGTGTAGTGATTAAGGTCGGCAGTGCAGTCTTGACAGATAATAACAACATCGCTAAGGAGCGCATGCTCAACCTGGTATCTATGATTTCTGGACTAAGAAAAACCTACGACGTCATTCTTGTGACTTCCGGTGCGGTCGCGGCAGGGTACTCGACTCTAAAGCTTGATAAAAGTAAACAGATTGGTAAGAAAGCACTTGCAGCGGCAGGGCAGCCTATTTTAATGACTGCCTATAAAAAGAAATTTGATATCTATGACATCGACACTGCACAAATCCTGCTTACTGAAGATGATTTCGACTCGAGAAAACGTACTAAGATGTTTCAGGAGATCATCGATGCTCACCTGACACACGATATCCTGCCGATCGTCAATGAAAACGATATTACCTCAACACCAGAACAGCAGTTTGGTGATAATGACCAACTATCCGCTGTTGTGGCTCATGCAACCAATGCCGACATTCTGGTTATTTTGAGCGATATTGACGGGTATTTTGATAAAAATCCGCACGAATATGAAGATGCTAAGATTTTTAAAACCATGACCAAGATACCTGAACAAGCGCTACTTGATGAATCGACTCCCAATAACAGTTTTGCTACGGGCGGCATTGTTACTAAACTTAAGGCAGCTAATTTCCTTATTAGACATGGAAGAAAGATGCTCCTTTGTAACGGTTTTGACCTGAGCGCCGCAGAGTCATTTCTGCTGGAAAATAAACATACTTTGGGTACTCTGTTTATGCCTGAAAATGAGATTAAGAAAAAATCGTCTGAAACTGAGATCAAAAAGTCAGCTGAAAATGTGACCAAAAAAGAGGGTTAATAGCTTTTTATGTTAGTGTGTTACGGAAAATAACCGCTGCTAACTGGTTTTTTTCGTAATTAACTTATAAATTGCTCCTCTCTTAATTTAAAAGTGCTGAAAATAATTTTTTCAGGACCTTTAAATTATCTATATCCTAACTTATCTAAATATTATGCTCCGACGCACTTAGTGGAAGCAAACCACTGCCTATTTTATTTAAACATGTTTACCGGTGATATCCTTCCAATAAAAATATAATCGTATTGCTTTATAATACTATCTGCAAATTGATCACTAATAAGCTGCTATTGATCTAAAAAGTTAAGCCATTTTCCTGCCCGATACCTTCATTTGGTCGCCATAATTCAATGCAAAAAACAGATCTGATTTTGATACCTATTCCATTAATAGCAAAAGTATTAAATTTATGAGCAGTTGCTTCAAAGGAAAAATTTAAGCTCATAAAGTCGCCGGGATGATTTTGAAGAGTAATACCAACCGCATCAAATAAGTGATCAGCCTTGCTGGTTAAAATCAACCCTATCTGCGTTATAAGTCTTGAAAGGAGAATAACTACTTCCTACAACTTATGCCTTGTTAGTGTTGATTTTTCCTGCGCAATACAAGATCACATTTTTAATACATTTGGTATAAATCTGATTATTTTGTTAATGCACCCTACGAGCTATGCGTTTGTTGTCATGGTTGGTGCTAGTTGGCGTTCAAATAAGACCGCCATTTAATTTATGATCCATTTTTTTAAAGGAAAAATTCAGGCTCACAAAACCGCCGGGATAATTTTAAATCGGATCACTTTATTAATGCGTTGGGTATAGTTAACTTGTCATGTCGATTTAATCTCTTTTGGTATTACCTTTTTTAAGAATGGATTTGTTTCATTAATAATTCTTTTCCCTCTGTTTCTATCCTGTTACATTTCAGTATCATTTTTGTGGATTGAGGTATTTATGGCATCAACAGTAATTATTCAAACACTTAAGTTAACCACCCCGTGGCAAACCTTAGATCCGTTTTTATTTTGTGTTCATCATCTTGATAATTACCCTAAAGGAGATGGAAAAATGGGGCCATCTTTATCTCTACAGGGACGTCAACCGGGCAATGATTTTAGCGGAAAATCAGGCTTTAGCATGTATCACGGCTCTACTGTGCCAGGTTTTCCTGTCCATCCTCATCGAGGGTTTGAAACTGTAACTGTTGGGCGCCGTGGTTTTATTGATCATTTTGATTCATTAGGTGGATACGGACGCTTTGGAAATGGTGATACACAATGGATGACCGCCGGAAAGGGCGTGCAGCATTCAGAAATGTTTCCACTAGTTCACACTGATAAAGAAAATCCAACTGAATTATTTCAAGTCTGGTTAAATTTACCTCGAAAAAATAAGTTTGTTGATCCTGAATATAAAATGCTTTGGCATGAGGATATTCCGGTCATTTCTTATTTTGACTGTCATCAACGTCTGACGAAAATAGATCTGATAGCCGGACAGTATGGAGAGATAAAAGCATTACCTCCAACTAGTGCTTCATGGGCTGCAGATCCTGATAATGAAGTCTCTATTTGGACAATAAAAATGGCGGCTAATGCAATCTGGGATTTACCGGCTGGATCAAGTAATTTAAATCGTTGCCTGTATTTTTATGCAGGGACGGGGCTGAAAGTTGATGGCAAGCTTATCGCCGTTAATCACCGTGTCGACTTAATCTCTGATAAAAAAGTGGTACTGTCAAACGACAGTAACGCTGTGGTCGAAATTTTGTTATTACAGGGGCGTGCAATTAATGAACCGGTTGTACAACATGGGCCTTTTGTGATGAATACTACAGATGAGATATATCAAACTTTTGCAGACTACCGTAAAACAAATTTTGGCGGCTGGTCATGGCCGAGTTCTGCACCTGTAAATCCTCAACAAACCGGTCGATTTTCGAATGATGGACAGGGTCATAAAGAGGTCAAATAATGTATATACCCATCTTATTTCAAGATGCTTGGTCCCTGGCTGACGTTGCATCTTGAAGTATCATGGGTATAAAAGCTTTGCTTTAAATTCGCGATGAGAGTGATTAGCTTAGGGTCTGTTGCTCGAACTATTTTACCGTTATCAGCGTAATCAGATGGGTTAAATTATATTTAGCAGGAAGATATTGCGAATAACGAAAATGAGAGAAAACAGTTTTTTTTCTGTGGATATTTTTGATCGGAAAACATGCCATGGAATGATTTTTTTTATTCTTCACCAACAAGCCTATTTTCGCTGCGTCATAGCTGATCACTGCACTAATTTGTTTGCTATTAATATGAAACGGCTTAATATTATTATAAAAGCTGCGTGGTTGAGTAAAAGTTCAACATCTGCCTCATTTGGGTCTGACTAAAACACGCCAACATTTCTGATCTAAGCTGGTATTAATAGCTGCGGTCTAAAGGGGGAGTTGTTATGTACGACTTTATAGAAAGCCTGCAATTAAGGGATCAAGCGTTAGAGGAACTTTATTTTGACGCTGTCATTTCGAAATTGAGAGCGACGGCTGTGATTCAACCACAGCAAGAAAATCAGGATGATCAGGTGGATATTTATATTGATGATAAAGACCATAAATTTTACCTTAAACACCATTCACTGACTTAAAGCGGCACTTAACCGTGCCTTATCGAATTCAAAGTAGCCGTGGTTTTTGCAGTCAATTAACGCTTATTTGAACGCCCCTTAAACAATACATTTGCAGCAAGATATTTGCCTGTCCGGTAGTATCCAATCATCTGCTTTTTATTCATCGCGGCAAGTTAAAATGAATGCTCAGCAAAGATAAACCTCATTTTTTCCGTGCTTTAATAAATTTAGCAAGGTTTGATTGATAACATCCTGTTATGGACCACTTGGTGGTCAGCTAAAGCGGCGCAAGATGGTTCTTTGCCATTGCCTATGCAGTTTTTTGCAATTAGAACAGGTATATCAATACCTTACTTTCCTTTCCTGCGCCTGAACAAACCACCTGCTTAAGTGGGTGCTTGTAAAATAGCAGACACAGTTTTGTCTATTATATTTATCTTGCGTTAATTATCCGCTGTAATTAGCGCTATCAACTGTTAATCACTGTTTTTTCTTATTAGAATGGATGGTTTTAAAACTAAGGAACGTATCAATGAATTCAATTGTCAGCCGATGCCCGTTTTGTCAAGCGATGAACCGTTTACCCATTGATAAAATCGAAGTTTCGCCTACCTGCGGTACCTGCAAGAGACCATTGTTGGAAGGAAAACCGATAGAGGGGAGCAGCAAAAATTTAGCCGCATTAATCAATAGTGAAAAGCCGATCATTATTGATTTTTGGGCTCCTTGGTGCAGCCCTTGTATTAATTTTGCACCTGTTTTTGAACAAGTTGCCATGGAAGAAAAAGGTAAAATACGCTTTGTTAAGGTAGATACAGAAGCGCAGCAAGAGATTGCAGCACAGTACAAGATCCGTAGTATTCCAACCTTGATGATGTTCAGAAAAGGGCGCTTAATTGATAGTTTAAATGGCGCATTACCAAAGTCGCAATTTAAAGAGTGGGTAGCGCAAACATTAAATAAATAAACGGCTAATACCAATCTGTAAAACTAATTGATCTGTTGTTATCTTTTAGGTGTGCTTTAACGGCACACGCCTGAAACAGATCATCTAATGAGTGGGATTGCTATCGGTTTTGTCAACTCAGCGATTTTTTAGGGCGCCAAATAAGTTTAGCGGCAGCCTTCTTATTTTAAATTACTCCTCTTTTCCTGGTGCTATTTTAAATTGACCGCTAGCAATCCATAAACCTGATTGGCCAATTGGGCTTATTAAGCAGAGTAAGATAGCCAATATTTCCATTTAATCGTAAATATATTCTAATATAATGTGAAGTGCCATACACTTTTGTATTTTATGTCGAAAAAAAATAAGGTTTGATACTTCTGCACTTGAAGCTGAGATTTTAAGTGACCATATCTAATATTGAAGGCAGAATGATCTGCTTTTAATGTTTTTAATAGGGAGTATTAATGAATAAATTATTCCAGACCCTTTTTGTTTTATTGGTAATGTCTTCTCAGGGCAATGCTTCACCCGTAAAGCAGTTTCAGCGTGTTGATGCCGGTAAATTCTTAGCATTTTCTCAACCTAATAGTAGCAATACACAACCTCGCAACCTTGCCGGTCTTTTTAGTATCACCGAATACCATGCGCTTAATATTAAACAGCCGCACAATGATTTTAACCAGCTCTATCAAAAAGCGCTCTCAGGGCAAACCGAATTAGAAATTGTTACGCAGAAAATTGCGCAGCAAAGTAACACATACACCCATACCTCAGGCGTAAAATCGAGACAACGTGCTCGGGATAAAGTTACCGCAAAATATACCGGTAATAGTGACAAAATAACCGATATCACCCGAACCTCAATTGTTGCAAAAAATATTCCTGCACTAATGGATGCTTTTGAATTATTAGAGAAAAACACGCAAATTTTGCGTATTAAGAATCGCTTTGTAACCCCCAACCCTTCTGGTTACAGAGATCTTAGTTTGCTGGTGCGCTTACCGGTGAGCGGAATTGTTGCGGAAGTTCAATTACACCTAGAAGCTTTTTCTGTTATTAAAAATGGAAAAGAGCATGATAATTATGAGCTTATTCAAAAAATGCAACGCTTACAACTCAGCGAAAACAGAGGGCTAAGTGACATAGAGCAAGCTTCTATTGATAAGCTTAGGAATGAATCACAACAAATGTATCAGCAAGCCTGGAATCAGTATTTAAGTGCATGATTTTTTGGTTAACTTATTCGTCAATTGTGTGTTAACTTGTTAACTTGTTGAGCAGTTGTGTGGCTTAGCTGTTATTTCTAAAATTTTTAAAACTGAAATGGCGATGGTATTATACCAATTAAGTGATTTGGTATTACGTAAAAGGAATTATTATGAATGATCAAAATGAACAACAACACTATAAAAACCGCAGCGTATGGTTACGTGGTTTATTTATGCTTATTTTTATATTTTTGATGGGAGTGACTAAATTTGTCACTGTAGTAGTAGTAGGATTTCAGTTTTTAATCATACTGTTTACCGCTGAAAAAAATGACAACCTGCTTAATTTTGGAAAAAGCCTGAGTCTTTATGAGTATCAGATAATGTTATATCTGACTTATAACAGTGAATTTAAGCCCTTCCCAATGGGCGATTGGCCTAAAGAATAAGGCTCGAAGCTAGAAAGTTAGAAGCTAGAAGGCTCGAAGCTAGAAAGCTAGAAGGCTCGAAGCTAGAAAGCTCGAAGCACGAAGCACGAAGCTAGAAGGCTCGAAGCACGAAGCTAGAAAGCTAGAAAGCTAGAAGGCTCGAAGCTCGAAAGCTCGAAGCTGGATCGCCTTTTAGCCTTCCCGCCTTTTAGCTTTAAAGCGTTCACTTATAACTGGTGCAGACGAGGAGACTTGAACTCCCACGACCTTTAGGCCACTAGCACCTGAAGCTAGCGTGTCTACCAATTCCACCACATCTGCGTACCAATATAATCATGCTCTCTTATTATCGGTAATTAAAGAACATTAGATTCAAAGTTTGACCTGTATACGCTTAATGAAGCTTCGAGTCTTATAGCGTCAAGCTTCGAGTGTCGAGCTTCCGAGTCTGTTAGCTTCGAGCCTTTTAGCCTTTTAGCCTTTTAGCTTTATAGCCTTATAGCCTTTTAGCGCTTAACTTAATGCTTCAATTAATTCTTTAATGTTTTTAAGTGGATGAATGGATTGTCCTTTTTTGACAAACTGCTGCATCGATTTATGATAGGCCACTGCGGGAATATATATCTGCTTTTTGCCGTGGCTTAGGGCTTCGCGTACACGCGGCACAATTTGCGGGATTTGACGTATTTCACCGGTCAGCGCCACTTCACCAATAAACACTGATTCTTCAGGCACAGGTTTGGAATTAATTGAACTCAATAAAGCGGCCATCACCGCCATGTCCGTTGAGGTTTCTGAATCGGACATTTTAAGACCGCCAACTAAACTAATATTAATATCATAATAGGTACGAATGCCGCCGTGTTTCTTTAACACCGCGGTGATTAAGGATAAACGACTGTAGGAAATGCCAATACAGTTACGAATAGATTTTTCGCCTTCAACTTCGGTGGCCAAGGCTTGTATTTCAATCAATAAATTGCGTGCGCCATCTTTAATCACCGAGATAGCTGATCCTTCGAAATTTTCTTCACTGCCGGAGAGAAAAAGGCGACTGGGGTTATCAACCGAAAACATGCCCTTTTCCGTCATCTGAAAAATACCAACCTGTTCAGTATCACCAAAGCGGTTTTTATCGGCGCGTAATATGCGCACCGAGGCATCATTGACTTCGATGTGGATCGCGGTATCGATAATGTGTTTTAAGGTTTGTGGTCCGGCCATTTGTGAGTTTTTATTTACCTGACCAACAAGAATTAACGTAATACCATGTTGTTTACATAATCGGTTTAAAATTTTGGCACAGATTTTTACCTGAGTGACGCCACCTGCGGTGCCCTCGGCCTGGCTTGATTCAAAAGCTTGAATGGAATCGGCAATCAAAAAACGAACATTATTTTCTAGGCACTGATCGACGATATCTTCAATAGAGTCGGTATCCGATAATAAAAAATTATCTTCGTTAAAGTTGAGTTTTAAGCGTTCAATACCGCGTTTAGCCCATTGGCTAAGGCTTTCTTCCGCGGTGACATAGAGAGTCGACATGCTCTGTGACATGACTTCAGCTACCTTGGTAAGTAAGGTTGTTTTACCTGAACCCGGATCGCCACTGATAAGGACCACTGAGCCGAGGGTAATACCCCCACCCAAAACGCGATCCAGTTCTGAAAGTCCCGTTGAGACGCGTGTTGCATTTTCAACCTGCACGCCTGAAATTCGTTGTACACCATTGCTTAAAGCGCCCGTGTAACCCGCATTTTTATTCCGAGTGACTGCCGCATTCACCGATTTTGTGGTACTGGATGCTTCTCTGAACTCTGTGATGGTATTCCATGCTTTACATTCGCCGCATTGGCCTTGCCATTTTTGATAATTCGCACCACAGTCACTGCAGACATATGCGATTTTTGTTTTTGCTTTCGCCATTATTTATAATCCATTGAAAAATCGGTTAATACTCGAAGCCCAAAAGCTGTAAGGCTATAAGGCTCGCAGCTCGAAGCCGTCAGCTGATAGCCGTCAGCTGAAAATTTATTCTTCTTGATTGATGTTTTCATTAAAAGCTTTGATTGCATCGCTTGCATTGTTAAATGAGTGTCCTCTTGATATTAATAAGCGCATCGCCTTATCATGCAACTTGCGTTCGATAATAGCTGTTTTAAATTTACGCGATAACAGCACAATTGCCTCGCTCAAATAATCACAATCGTCATTCGGATATGCTTCATTATGTTGATCGATTGCCTTGAATAGATCATCGAAACTATGGCCCTTGCTTTGCAGGAAAAGCATCGCTTTTTGTTTTAAGTATTGATTGGCAATACGCTGCTTATATTTTAGTGAAAGCAGGGCGAGGGCATCGGGAGTATAATCATGGGGATCATCTTCAAACACCTGCTCAAGGTGACTTATATCGATGCCTTTATGCTGTAAATCACGCTTAATACGCGTGCTTCCAAAGCCTTTATTTTGCGAGGAGCGAATGAAATTTTCTACAAAGCGCGCATCATTCAAATAACCATACTCAAAACATTCGCTGATCACTGTCTCAATCCACTGCTGATTATCAGTTTTGCGCGCAATTTTTTCACGGAGCTCTTTTTCACTGTGGTCACGCCGCCCTAAATGCCAAAAGGCAGATCTGCGTACCCCGTCAATATCTTTTGCCGGTTTTATAGGGTTATTAAATGACATGTTTTCCTGTTTGCAGATGAATGTGCATTGTCTATGATAGCGGGAAAGTCCGACTTCTCAAGTTCTCTTTTTAAAAAAGATGCTGGGGAATATTGATCTGAATGTGCGTTTATCCTTGCTCTAAGTGAAAACATCCTTATAATATGCCGCCCGATTAGGGTTCCATCGGTGTCAATCAATATCAGTTTATTCAGCAGTAAAATAAAAAAATTTAATAGCGGGTTCCCTCACCCCGCAAAGTTCATTTAATAAATAAAAAGGTAAAATCATGTTATCACTAACAGCAGTTCAAATTCGCCGTGCGCTTGTCGTACTGGTTAGCTTCCATATTTTAATTATCAGTGCCAGTAATTACCTCGTGCAGTTGCCCTTTACAATCTTTGGTTTGCATACCACCTGGGGGGCATTTAGCTTCCCGTTTGTGTACCTTGCTACCGACTTAACGGTTCGAATTTTTGGTCAGGAATCAGCGCGGAAAATAATTATTAAAGCCATGTTACCCGCGTTAATTATTTCCTATGTTATAGGTGTTATTTTTCATCAGGGGGGATTTCAGGGATTCAGTGCGTTGGCGGAAGTAAATACTTTTGTGTTGCGAATTGCATTTGCTAGTTTTGTGGCCTATTTTGTTGGCCAGTTAATGGATATAACCATCTTTGCAAAATTACGCAGAACACGCTCTTGGTGGGTTGCACCGGCCTGTTCAACGGTTCTTGGTAATTTGCTTGATACTGCTGTCTTTTTTGGATTAGCGTTTTATGCCTCAAATGATTTGTTTATGGCAAATAACTGGCCTGAGATTGCCAGCGTTGATTATGCGTTTAAATTGATCGTGAGTTTAGGGCTGTTTTTACCCGCTTATGGTGTTCTGTTAAAAGTACTTGAACACAAACTGGTTACGTTACCTAGGCAACAACGTTTCGCTTAATAGCTCTTTCACTCAAGGTATCATTTTTGATAGTGATACCTTGATCTGCTAAAGCTCATCACCCGCTATTTTAAATTGCTTAATTAATCTTTTTTCTCCCTCTGCTGCGCTATTTTCTTTCAGCCAACCAATATTATTCTTCTTTTTAAACCATGATTGCCATAAAAATGTCATACATCTCTTTTACAGTCGCTGCCAATAAATAATACAAAGGACAAAATTGATGACCAACTTAAACACAGTAAAAAAACGTTTTAGCCCTTTCTATCACCCTTGCGAGTTGTTCAAGCTTTGCACCATCAGCGATCATTAAAAATGTTATTTTAATGATCGCTGATGGTATGGGCCCCGGACAAATGGGACTTTTAGAATAATAGGCCCGTAAAGCCCCGGATTCTATTTATAATGGTCGTGATACTGCGCCTAAAATGATGATAGATAACGGTGTCTGAGGCATGTTATTACACAGTCCAGCGGATGCTTTAGTGGTAAATTCGGCTTGTTCGGCTTCGCAGCTGGCGTCGGGTGTTAGTGCACCTTCTGAAGCTTTAGGCATTGATGTGGACGGCAATCATGTTTGCCAGCGTATTAGAAATCGCTAAAGGTTTAGGTAAAGCGATGGGAGCCGTTTCTGATACTCGTCTGACCTATGCAAGCCCCGCCGCATTTGCATCTCATCAACCACACCGTTCATTGGAAAATCAGATAGCCGAAGATATGTTAGCGACCCGTATTGATATCATGCTATCGGGTGGGCTGCGTTACTGGATTCCGATGTCAGCCAATGAGGGTGGCGCTGTATCTCAAAACTGCTTAAAAAAACAGGCGGTGATATTAAAATAAAATCTAAACCTAGCGATGAAAAAACCTATTAACCGAGGCTGAGGGGGCAGGTTATGCTCTGCTATATAGGCGTGATGCACTTGCCAATGCGTCGGGCGATCAGGTTCTTGGTTTATTTTCATACTCCGGTATGCGGGATGGTATTACCTATAGCAATACTAAAAACTCGCCAGAGCGTTCCATGCCTAACCTAAAAGAGTTTGGGTTGTAGGCACGCATACGAACACACTCGTTGCGGTGATTGCCTATCGGCCCGATCAGGCTACCGCACCATTTTCGACGTTTACTCACCATACCGAAATTGGTCGTTTACTGATTGAAACGCTACGATCTGGACACTAATACCAAAAGCATTAAATTTATAATCAGTTGTTTCAAAGGAAAAAATACGCTTACAAAACCATCGAAATGATTGTGAATAGTAAATCTAATTACTTTATTAATGCCTTTGCTATAACATATTAATTAAGAGTGAAAATATTTTATTTAGGCATTAACGGAGACTTTTTTGAACCAGCAAGAGTGCGGTTTCATGCTGTGCATGAACAAAATAGTGCACATTCAGATTAGCCAGAATCTTTTTTTCTTCGTGACTGTTAATTTTGACTACTAAGTTTGCCTGCGGATAATAATCTAGTACGGCTTCGCAGATCAGTTTTTTGGTTCTGACGGTATTGACGGTAATGACAATACTGGAAGACTGCTCTATTTTCAGTGATTCTAAGACCGGGTGTTTTTCTAAATGACCAAAATAAGCCATATATCCGCGTTTTCTTGCCTCCAACACATGTTGTAAATTATCTGAGATAATTAAAAACTGCCGTCCTTCTTTTTCTAACTCTTTTGCTACCAGTCGCCCGAGGATCGCAAAGCCACAAATAATAGTATGATTAGTTTCCTTGATCGGGGTAATTTTATCGGATTCAAAAAACTCCACT
>JBLHWW010000061.1:0-20195 GCA_047629075.1 Psychromonas sp.
CCGTATGCTGCGTAGGTGCGGCCGGCGGCTTCTGGATGTAATGTAAGCAGCCAAACAAATGCTGCGAGACTGAATGTGGCAGGTATCAGTAACCAAATTGAATGGCCTTGCCGCAACCAAAGATAGGGCAGGTAGCAGCCGACTATTTCGGCGACAGCAGTCACAGTAAAAAGGCCAAAAATTTTTAGAGCTTCCATTATTTCCCTTGTCTATTTAATATTATTGCTTCGCGCCCCAATTTTGGCGGCCGAATAGCCTTATTAGCTGCTTTTTTTGCCCTTGCAGATAAGAAAATATGCAAAATCTCCATCGCCAATAAGAACTACCTGCATTAATCCTGTAAGCACTTCCATTGCCAGCGTTCCGCAAGCCCGCTAATCAAAAATAGACCTAAGATTACGCTTCGGCTTTTTATTAATCAATCACTTATATTTATAAGGTAAATTAATAATGGTGGAAATGCTGACTTATTGGCTATTGACGAAAAAAGGCAGTTCAAATTTAAAGGCGAAAAATTAGCCTTAGAGTTCACAGATAACATTTTATACGCAGCAAGCTTAATTCTCATGAATATATTGTCACAAAAAATTCTTTTTATTTATCCCTTTAACAATACATTTGAACGATCGCTCAAAATTAACTTGAACGATTGTTCAAATTTGTTTATAGTATCTTCAGTTAAGCGCTTATATATTTGTGTATTCCGTTATTAATGACCTTATTGATTGCAATAAATAGTCAGTATTAAAAGCAGGTTATTTATCAACCACAGATTACTGTCCTTAACAATACGCTGTAAAAAGAGCGGTTTTTTAGCAATAAATAGTCTGACTAGTTTCTACCGTTAGATTTTAGCGACTAAGACTTCCACCAGTTAATGGTATAAAAGGAGCAATATTATGAATGATAAGATTAAGATAAACGACAAGATTAAGTTAGATATAGTATCCGATGTTGTCTGCCCATGGTGTATCGTAGGCTACAAACATCTGCAGGCCGCCATTAATGAACTGGGTCTGCAGGATAGGGTCGAAATTGAGTGGCAGCCCTTTGAACTGAATCCTTACATGCCCCCGCAAGGCGAGAACCTGCGCGCCCATGTGCTGCGCAAATACGGTGCTAAACGCGAAGAAAGTGATAAAGCCCGCATTGATATCAGTGCCCTTGGTGCTAAGTATGGATTTGAATTTAATTACTTTGAAGAGATGAAGATAGTTAATACCCGTGGTGCCCATTTGTTGCTGGATTTTGCTTATCAACAAGGATTTCAGGATCAGTTTAAGCAGCGCTTGTTTGCCGCTTTTTTCAGCGAGTATAAGGATATATCAGATCGCAACGTCTTGTTGGCAGAAGCTCGAAGTGTAGGACTGGATCCTGCCGCTGCTGCGTTAGCCTTAGATGATAGCAAGCGTCTAAGCGACCTATTAAAACAACAGCGTCACTGGCAGCAACAGGGGGTTTCCGGAGTGCCAACGGTTATCTTTAACCGCAGCAGTGCTATGACAGGTGCACATCCACAGAGCGCTTACAAAGAGGTGCTAAAAGAGTTAGCCGGTCTGTAGTTATATTTAAGACATTACCGACCATCAATATTAAACAACGCTAATCAATGAATAATTCCAGCTATAAGAAGTCCGTATAAAATGAAAAAAACCAACAATATCGAAGTACTGCTCTTTGACGTCAACGAGACGCTGCTTGATATAACCATCCTTGAACCTTTTTTCTTGCGTGTTTTTAAAAATCCATTCGCACTTCGTAACTGGTTTGCCGAACTTGTACTTTATTCGCAAACCATCACCATTTCTGGTCTCTATGAACCCTTTGCTAATCTTGCCGTTGGCACACTTAAAATGCTTGGCGCCAACCATAATATTTCAATCAGCGCCGACGAGATCAATGAATTCAAAGAAATGCTTGGAAACCTTCCTCCGCATCCCGATGTTATACCGGCATTAAAACGCTTAAAATCTGCCGGATTTCGCTTGGCAACACTCACCAACTCGGCACCAACACAATCACCAACATTATTGGAAAAAGCGGGAATATCTGAATTTTTCGAACGCCAATTCAGCATAGAGACGCTACGCTCATTCAAACCACATCCGGCAACCTACCGGTACTCAGCAAAGGAAATGGCGGTCTCACTTGACCGGGTATGTCTGGTTGCATGTCACCTGTGGGACACCATCGGCGCGCAAGCGGCAGGCTGTTCCGGTGCTTTTATTACCCGCCCGAATAATAACCTACTGATAGCTGAAAATGTCCCGCAGCCAAATTTTATCGCCCGCGATTTGACCCACCTAGTTGAGCAGCTTGTTGGGAATTTGTAATCTATAAAAAAAAATCATTCAACAATATTTGGAAACGGTATTATTGTGCAGTTTTTTCCTTTTCCTTTTCAACAGAGACAGATAAGCCAATTGTCCAGTTTAAATTTCAGCTTGTGGACTGCACCTGACATTTTTTTCCACAATAAGTGCTTCTTTGTATCTCTACAATTAAAAAGTCGAATGATAACTTAGGCGCCTAATGACCATGATATTTGCAATTAATTGAACGATCGCTCAATTGCATTTATAGTACTCCCACATCAAGTAACTAAGGTTTCAAGGAAACAAGGTTCTGGTTACATAAAACATGACTTTAAATTAAGAGAGAGAGCCATTATGTCAAACTTCAAAATCCATACTATTGAGTCAGCTCCAGCAGAAAGTAAAACAATCCTAGAGGGTGCAAAAAAACAGATGGGCGTTGTTCCTGGTCTTTTCGGCGTATTGTCTGAATCTCCAAATACACTTAAAGCTTACACTCAGTTACACCAACTATTTGCTAGCTCATCTTTTGATTCAGAAGAGCTAACCGTTGTATGGCAAACAATTAATGTTGAGCATGAATGTCATTACTGTGTGCCTGCACACACAGGTATTGCACACTCAATGAAAGTCGATTCTGCTCTGACTGAAGCGCTGCGTGACGGTCAAGCAATGCCAACTGAAAAACTGCAGGCATTGCAAGATTTTACCTTAAGCATGGTGCGTGACCGTGGTAATGTTTCTGAACAACAGACGCAAGCCTTCTTTGCAGTGGGCTATGGACAACAGCAGGTTCTTGAAGTCATTTTGGGTCTGTCTCAAAAAGTGATCAGCAACTATGTTAACCATGCGGCAAAAACACCGGTTGATCCAATGTTTGAACAATTCGCCTGGACTAAAAAATAAGCGTCATAAAAAATCAAGATTGCTTCTTCTTCTTTTGAAGGAGAAAGCCAACTTTTCAGCTGCACTCTTTCCCTGATTAATACTTAAATTCGACAGGATAATATTATGCTTAAGTTTTTTTTCCACCCAACACCAAACCCCATGAAAGTGGCCCTTTACCTTGAAGAAACCGGATTAGCCTATGAATTGATCCCGGTAGATACAATGAAAGGTGAACAACATACACCAGAGTACCGGGCGATTAACCCCAACGGTAAAACACCGGCAATTGAAGACCTAGGTAAACGGGTATTTGATTCTACTGCTATTTTAATGTATCTCTCTGAAAAAAAAGGAAAATTAGCAGGAAAAGCAGAAGATCGTAGTGACATGTTGTCATGGTTAATGTTTTTAGCGACAGGCTTAGGGCCATTTTCGGGTCAAGCGGTTCACTTTAAACATAAAGCACCAGAACAAGTGCCCTATGCAATCAATCGCTACCAGAGTGAAGCCGAGCGTCACTATCAAGTGCTGGAAACACATATGAAAGGCCGTAAATATATGGTGGGTGATCAGTATTCAATTGCGGATATTTCAGCATGGGGGTGGATTGATAAAGCAACCGCTGTGTTAGGGGGGGCAAGGCTTAGAAAACTATCCTAAGCTTACACGTTGGTTTGCAGACATAAACGCGCGTCCGGCAGTCGAAAGAGCAAGAAAAATCCATAAAGAGTTTGAATTTAAGTCGAATTTTGATGAACAGGCAGCACATGCACTCTACCCGCACAACTTTGATAAAAAAGCCTAATAATACAAAAAATACAGGAGTGATGACAATGGAAAAGCAATACACACCTCCAAAAATCTGGGTACATGATGCCGAAAGTGGCGGTAAATGGGCCAGTGTTAATCGTCCAGTTTCAGGTGCAAGCCATGAAAAAATATTACCTGTTGGTGAGCACGCATTGCAATTATACTCAATGGGCACGCCTAATGGCCAAAAAATAACCATCATGCTGGAAGAGTTATTAGCACTGGGCAAGGAGGCTGAATACGATGCTCATATGATCAGAATCCTTGAAGGTGAGCAATTCTCATCGGGGTTTGTGGATATTAATCCTAATTCCAAAATTCCGGCATTAGTTGACCGCGCGATCGAGGATTCTGAACCTATATTTGAATCTGCCTCTATTTTAGTTTATCTTGCTGAAAAATTTTCGGCATTGTTGCCTGAAAAAGGCGTAAAGCGAACACCAGTTTTAAACTGGCTGTTCTGGTTACACGGGGCTGCGCCATATTTAGGTGGGGGGGTCGGCCATTTTTATGCTTACGCATCAGAAAAATTTGAATATTCAATTAATCGCTTTACCATGGAAATTAAGCGCCAGTTAGATGTTTTAGATAAGCAATTGGCAAAAAATAAATTTATTGCGGGTGATGAATTTAGTATTGCGGACATTGCAACTTGGCCCTGGTATGGCAACTTAATTTTGGGCAAGCTTTACGATGCTAAAGAATTCCTTCAGGTGGAAGAATACCCCCATCTGCAACGCTGGGCAAAAGCAATCTTAGCGCGTCCGGGAGTACAACGCGGTCGTATTATTAACCGTGATTGGGGTGATAAGTGGGAACAGCTTGAAAATCGTCACAGTGCTGAACATATCGATAAAGTATTAGGGTTAAAACCTGCATAACTTATTTAAGGTAAGCAGCATCAAAGGCCTAGTGACATATTGTTACTGGGCCTTGAGCTTTTAAGGAAAATCTGTTTAAGGCCAATATTATGAGTAAACAAGCAAAATACAATCGCGATCAAGTTATCGAAAAAGCAAAAAACCTTTATTGGGAAAAAGGCTATCACGCAACGTCAATGAGAAATCTACAGGATGTGGTCGATATGCGCCCGGGCAGTATTTATGCGGCTTTTGGCAGTAAAGATAATTTATTTAAAGAAGCGTTAAATCGTTATGCTCAAATCGGTGCTGAGCAACTTGCTAATAGTCTGGCGGAAGAGAAAACAGTGCTTGCTGGTTTGAAACTATTTATTCGCAGTGTGACTATTTGTAACAAAGACAGCGCGCCAAACGGCATGTGCATGATAGTTAAAAGCATCGCAGAATTAACGCCGAACGATAATCCGGATTTGCTTGCCAATGCAACACACATTTTAGAAAACATAGAGAGCTCTTTTGCGTGCATTTTCCAACAAGCCATCGATAATGGTGAAATCAGTATGGAGAAAGATCCGGTTGAATTAGCGCGTTATCTACAGATTCAAATAATAGGTATAAGAACTTATGCTCAAATAACCAATAATATGAACGTAGTAGAAAAAGTGATTGATGATCTATTTAAAGGGCTGCGGCTATAAAATGATGCTAATACAATTTGTTTAATATTTAATTTTACAGCTAATAAGTGTATTAGGCTGTATATCGATATTTTGAATTAAATACGGTGGCCCTCATTAACAGTCTGCAGACTGTGCAGTTTTGTGATGGCAAGCTTATACAATAAAGTGTCTTCTCCAACAGTTTATCGTGCACGTTGCGCTGAGGCTAATGGGCGGGAGAAATACCCTCGAGATAAAGGGTATGAATGGTGATGTGTTGATTTAATTTTTGAGGTGGTGAATATTTGAATATATTTGGGGGGTTCTAACCAGTGTTTAATTACTTTAATGTCGATAATTGTTCCTTTTTTGAAACCTCTACTACGGTCAAATAAATCACTTTTTAGCTGAATAATCCGTTGGCAGTAATTTATAATTTTTGACTGCATTATTTGTATAAATTGCCATAACAAAAATGTTAACTGCTCAGTTATTATCAATCAATGCCGTTCGGTTAAGCAATTTTAGGCTTATATCTTAACGGATATTTTGATGGTATATAAAACACCAACGTAGAAACGATCGCTGCTTTCTTTTTTAGGCAGAATCAATGGCGTTTGGCAATTAAGGTAAATTTATAATCAGTTGATTTGAAAAAATTACGGCTGTATTCAAAAACTGTGTTGTCTTGTAGATAACTGCGCGTACGTTTCTCAATAATTGGCTGGTTAGGATCGATACCGAGTAATGCAGATACTTCCAAGGACGGTAGAATCGGTATTATCTCCTGTTCGCTGCGATCAATGACTAACCCTTTGGTTTTTTCAATAAAATCATATTTTGACTTTTGCATTACTTCATAGGTCAGATCAGGAAAAAGCACTAATGGCAGCCAGGTTTCTTCTACTGTTATGGGATTTTCGTCGATATAACGCACCCGTTTGACATAGAAAATTCGGTCGTTTTCATTAATGTTAAGGTTTTCAGCCATCATTATGCTTGGTCTGGTAATTTCAAAAGTTACCACATCACTGTGAGTGGCGACATTAAGATGAGCCCATTTTTCTTTAAAACTTGATTGCTGGTAGATGTTGTAGTTGACTTTATTTTCTTTGACGTAGGTACCGCTGCCCTGAACACTTTCAAGTTCGCCATTTGCAATCAGTAACTTCAATGCCTGTCTGATAGTCACCCGGCTGACTGAAAATTTTTCTCGCAGTTCTGCCTCAGTGGGAATGACTTGACCCACTTTATAATCTCCGCTATGTATTTTTGTGCGAATTGTATCGGCAATTTGGCGGTACAGTGAAATTTTTGCCATCTTGATTCTCTTTTCTCTTTATCAGTGCACAACTATGCACTGTAATAAATAAGCTCTGTAAATTGTACTATGGAATTTTACACTTCAATAAATCGTATTGTAATTATATTTTTATTTGTATCATAATGAATGTGTATTTGCCATATAAAAATGGGCTGAGTAAATATTATCACTAGACTTACGCTTAAAAAATATTATATTCATCATAAAACGTAAATGAAGGACTGTTTTCCATTTGGCTGCTGTACAGGTTGTAATTTTCAAATTACAACCTGTATTGAAATGTTAAAATAAATAATAATTTAATATTTACAATTGGTTATAGTTTTTTATGAAGCCAATGACAGTGTTAAGGCTCAGAATAAAATAGAGTTATATAACAATGCAAATGCTAATATAAATATCTTTAATATAGATTCAGATCACATTTTTCACCTGTTTAATCATGATTACTACAAATCTAATCAAGAAATCGTTAAATTTGTAGTAATTTAATGGGCGTTATTGATGAATATTACAATTTTTATAGCAAAAGCATTAAATTTACGCTCATAAAACAGCAAGGATGATTTTGAATAGTAAATCTCATTACTTTAATAACGCATTTGTTATGATATTATCGATAGAGTGCATGCTATGCACCGCGGGCAGGCATAGAATGCAGCCTACTAGTTATGCCTTTGTTGCCATGGTTGGTGCTAGTTGGTGTTCAAATAAGACCGGCATTAAATTTATGAGCCATTTTAAATAGTAAATTGGATCACTTTATTAATGAATTTGGTATTACTTACCTCTTTAAGCGCAAAATTGTTGATCATATGCAGGCTAAAGAGGATTGTGACAAAATTGGATTATTCAACTTTTCTCTCTACGCACGTTCTGAAGTTGTTAATACCCAGATAACTATTCGTGCTCAAGAATTTAATATTTCTGATGATGCGGGTAAAAAATTGAATACTTTATTGAAGATCAACGTGAAATCGATCCAGGTAAAATTGTTCACTACATTAACTACAGCCCCTTTATGGAATTTGATATTCAGCTTAAAGTTAACCTACCGGCAATGGGCTTTACCACTTTTGATATTAAAGCGAATGAAAAGGGTGCATTAAAAGCGGCATAAAAAACCACAAAATGTATTGGAAAACAGCTTCTATAAAGTCACTGTTAACGGTAATGGGTCATTAATACCAAATGTATTAAAGATGTGATCTTGTCTTGCGCAGGAAAAATCAACACATACAAGGCATAAGTTGTAGGAAGTAGTTATTCTCCTTTCAAGACTTATAACGCAGATAGGGGTGATTTTAACCAGCAAGGCTGATCACTTATTTGATGCGCTTGGTATAACTATCTTTGATAAAGAGACTGAGCAGACATTTGATCAGCTACTGCGCCTGAAGAGGGCTCAGATGATTACGATTATTCTCCTTCACGTAAATAATAGTTATTATACTTAGATCAGTTTGACGCCGACATTAAGGTTGAGCAGCAGACATTCAAATCTGTAGCAACTATTAAATTCCGTATCGAGGTATCTTCTAACCTGGAAGGGCATGAAGAGCGTAGCAATCAAAAAGGTTATGTAGATCTAGTTTGCCGCGTTGTGCTCAAAGAAGAAACTTGCCGTATTGAAGTGTGCATGGGACTGGATAACCAGACCGATGCTCACCGGTGCGTGTATTTATTCCAACTGCCTTTGTGAGTGATAGCGTTGTTGCTGACAACCAGCTCGGTTTAATCACCCGTCCAACCGATGATCCGGCAATGCAAGTGTGGCTCGATCAACAGTGGAAAGAAGCACCGGTTTCCGTCTACTAGCTAATGAACTTTGCCGCACTGGAAAATGGTCAAGCGGGCATGGCGATTATGACTAATGGTCTGTGTGAATTTGAAGTGATAGCTAACCTAAGTGCGAAACGCGATACCTTAGCACTTATCCTGTTTCGCGGTATTGGTCTACTGGGTAAAGACAATCTACTGTTTCATCCAGGCCATCCATCGGGTATCAGGATCCTGGCTCCATATTCACAAGTACGTGGCAAGTTAGTGTGTGAATTTACACAGTTTGGCTTTGTGGGTAACTATATCGATGCCAATGTAATCGCTGAAGCGCGTGCTAATCTGACTCCTATTCAGTCCTACAACAAAATCCCGTATAATGGGATGAAACTTAATATGGGTGAACAGAATTTACCATTAACCTATAGCTTATTAAGCATCGATAAAGAAGGCTTAGTGTTAAGTGTACTGCAAAAGTGGAAGATGAAGACGCCTGGATTATGCGTGTTTACAATCCGTCTGCAACAGCAACTGCAGCAGGCTCCGTTGAGTTTACAACCCTGCTTACTGAGTGGGTTGAGACCTTAATAGATGAAACGCTAAAAGTCGATGTTGCAGCACAACAAGCGCAGAATTTTGGCACATTAGCCCAGTATCAGGCTAGAAAATTCTGTGTTAAATTCTAAGTAATTAACTAAAACCCCTCTATTGATAAGGGGCTAACAGGTGAAATGATGAAAATTGTTATCGCACCCGATTCCTTTAAAGAATCGCTTTCAGCCATGGCTGTGGCAACTTGTATTGAAAAAGGTTTTTTGCAAATTTTTCCAGACAGTGACGTTATCAAGATTCCGCTTGCTGATGGAGGGGAAGGGACTGTTGATGTTCTCGTTGATGCGCTAAACGGGGCAAGACAACATCAGGATGCACAGGGGCCTATTTCAGGTAATGTTAATGCGGTCTGGGCTTTGCTTCATGAAGGTCAGTCTAAAACAGCATTAATTGAAATAGCGGCGGCTTCCGGTCTTGATTTAATCACGCAGGAGCAACGTAATCCGCTAATAGCGACTAGCTTTGGTACGGGACAATCAATACTGCAGGCATTAGATTTAGGCGTTGAAAAAATTATTATTGGTTTAGGCGGCAGTGCAACCAATGATGGCGGCGCGGGTATTTTACAAGCCCTTGGCGGTCAATTATTGGATGCACAAGGTAATCAATTGCCCGTTGGCGGCGCTGCACTGGTTGATTTAGTGGCTATTGATCTAAGTAATGTTGATAAACGTTGTGCAAATGTTGAATTTATTGTTGCCTGTGATGTATCAAATCCTTTAATCGGGGAGAATGGTGCAAGTCACGTTTTTGGCCCGCAAAAAGGGGCAACTCTGAAGATGGTTGAATTACTTGATCGTGCCTTAAGTCATTTTGCCGATATTGCTGCGCAGATGACCAATATTAAGCAGCACAAAAGTGCCGGATTTGGCGCTGCTGGCGGCGCACCATTAGGTTTATCTTTAGCCTTTAATATTCAAATTCAAGCCGGTATAGACATGGTACTGGATATCTTAAAGGTGGATGATGCATTAGAAGGTGCGGATTTAGTGATCACCGGGGAAGGTCAGATGGATAATCAGACACTTAACGGGAAAACACCCTTTGGTATTGCCAAGCGCGCACAGGCTCAAAATATTCCTGTGATTGCGATTGCCGGATCCTTAGGCTCTGAAGTAGAAGCGTTATATGACACCATCGGCAGTATATTCGGTACAGTACGTTCTCCGCAACCTTTAGTACAGGTATTAAGCGAAGCCGAAGATAACTTAACACGCACAGCAAGAAATATTGCAGCGACGTTATTAATTGGCAATCAGCTTTCTATAAAATAGCGGCTTCGCATAACGCTGGTTTATTTAAAAAATAATTAGCAGTTACTTTACTCTGTGATGGGTTTTATAAAAGTAACCGCTAAATCAGTTAATTATCTACTATTAATCAAATCAATGAGAGACAATCATGACTCAAGCACTCCCACCTCGCTTTTTTCCAATGAAAAACGTTATTCAAGACTATATCTGTGGAAGCCGCACTTCGATCCGTAAACTGCTTGGTGTTGAAAACCCAGGCAAGCAACATTAGGTAAAGATCTGGATGGGTGCTCTAAAATAAAGGTGAAGGATGAAACCCTGCTTTTATCAATCAGGAAAAAGCGGCTACTTTAGCAGTAAAAACAGAAGCTAAATTTGCTGAACTGCCATCTTTTTTTAAAATACTTGCCGTGGGTGAAGCTTTATCAATCCAAGTTCAGCCAAGTAAAGAACAGGCTGAAATAGATTTTGCAAAAGACTCGCAGGCCGGTATTCCCTGCAATGCTGCAAACCGTAATTATAAAGATCCGAACCATAAACCAGAGCTTGTTTATGCACTGACGCCTTATCAGGCAATGAATGGTTTTAGAGTGTTTTCTGAAACTATTACTCTGTTTAAAAAGTAGACATTGTCGCCATTAAAGATCAGGTTGATGCCTTTGCAGCAGCCCCAAATTCAGCCAGTCTTGAAACTTTCTTCTCGGCAATACTGTCCTTGCAGGGAAAAGTAAAAGAAGCTGCTGTAAAATCACAGCTTGAGTATGCAAATGCCAATCAAAAAGATCCGTTATTTGCGTTAATTGGCTCTATTGCAGAGCAGCATCTGGTTGATATTGGTCTTTTTTCACCCTTAATGCTGAATGTGAGCACCCTGCAGCCAGGTGAAGCTATTTTTCTGATTGCCTGCAGGCTGCATGCATGATGTTGCAAATAGATTAAGCACACTTTTTATGAGTAAATATTTCTAGATTCTTTGTTTTGGTAAGATACACTGCGCTTAATTCGTCAAGACACCCAATAATGAGGTGTTATAAAATAGGTATACTCAATGAGCTCAGCGTTAAATGAACAAAAAAATACCATCTTACAATACTTAGATACAACACATTACATCGAGTCTAATGCACCAAAAGCAGAAGAGAAGCGAGAAGCTAAGTATAAAATTGGTAAAGCATGCAACAAAGCAAGAGAGATCCTTTGCAGTGATGACGCTTTTCTTGATTGGGTATGGTCAAATGTTATCGCTGAATGTTCAACGGATATTGAAGAGGTGACACCTAATACGCTTATTTCTTGGCGTATGTTGCCTAAATTTGGCACCTTAGAGCAATGTGAAATAGTTGGTTTTACGCATATTTCCAAGCTACTACTGGATAAAAATGCAGCAATGAAAGCTGAAGTGTTAGCTATTATTGCGAATAACGATCCTGAAACGGCTAACAAATTAATCAAGATGGTACTTAAGCCAGCCATTGATTTCACGCCAATTGTTGCCAACAAAAAAAATCTGGCTGATACCGTTGAAAAGGCTGATAAGTTATCCAAAGATTCACTCGTTGCTTTAGTTAAAGCAATGCATCAACAAATGACTAAGTAATAAAGAGCTAAATAATTAAATTTTAGCCTGCAATATTTCGCAGCTAACAGGGCATTAATACGTATTGCAGAATTTTTTTCTAATTTTGTTTGCTGCGTATATCGCCCGTAAAGCGAATAAAGAAGATAATTGTTCCGGTCGATTCTATTGGCTGCCATCCATGGCGCTTACCCTTCGGGCCAGCTAAGGCTGTTCCAATATTTTCCCGAAATATTGGTGGGAGGGGCGCTTTAAATCGCAGGCTTTATTAGATTAACATGGGTTAATTACCTGCATGGCTTACGTTGATTTAAACCCGATACGCGCCCAAATGGCCAATAGCATAAACGCTCTGAATACACTTCTGCCCATGAGCGCATTCACGGTAATGCCAGTCAATACATGACTGAGGCGCCCGAAAATGGGCCCATTAAACCTTTGTATGGTTTTGTGGGCGCAAGGCATTCCTTTTTCACTGATTGATTATATGAATTACTGGATTGGATGAGCTGAGTATTACGGAATGATAAGCGGAGTGCAGTATTAGGCACTCAACCTCAATTACTTGATGTATTAGGGATTGATGATCAAACCTGGTGTGAATTAGCGAGTAGTTTTGGTGAAAATTATCAGGGTGCGTTGGGATCGTTAGAAGAATTACCCTCTTACGCTGAACATACAGGTAAATGTTGGATTGCTAAGAAAAATGTACTGCATCGATCTTTACATTAATCCCTTGATTTGAAAATATTTTAATGACAGCTTATGCATCTCTGCTCGTTGAGGGTCTTAAACACGCGTTAAATTCAGTCCATCGAACCATTTAACCTGCTTTTCAATGAAATTTTACTCCCTACCTTAATAAATACTGCTTATCAGGGCTGATATTTATGAGTCTTTACGTTAAATTATAGCTATTCTAATTAATGGATGTCCGTAATTGATAATTGATATTTCCGCAATTGATATTCATAAAATGGTGGTTCAATAACATAGTCACATTGCAATGCTGGGTTCACGCATTGAACAACCGAAGGAACGAACTGCTATGAAAAGTCTTGTTTTAATTGGAGGGGGGCATGCGCACATGATAACCCTGAGTAAATTAGATACCTTTATATCTAAAGGCTATCGAGTAACCGTCATTCAACCAGCTGACTATCACTACTATAGTGGCATGGGACCTGGAATGCTTGGTGGTACATACGAGCCTGATGATATTCGTTTTGCGACTAAAATACTGGTTGAAAGCAAGGGTGGCAGATTTGTTAAAGCACATGCTAGCCGAATCGACCCCGAAAAACGAATTGTGTCTCTGCAGGAAAGTGATGAGGAGATTAAATATGATGTTCTCTCTTGTAATGCGGGTTCTTATGTCCCTAAAAATATTGTTGAAGGGGATAGCGATAACGTTTTTACGGCGAAACCTATTGAAGAACTTAACCGAGCCAAAGAGACCATCCTTAGGAAGTTAAGGGATGGTCCTATTTCAATAGCGGTTCTTGGCGGGGGACCTGCTGCAGCTGAGATTGCCGGTAATATTCATCAATTATGTAAAGAAAAAGCACTACACCAAGCGCATATACGGCTTTTCAGTGGCACGGGACTAATGTCCAAGGTCGCCCCTAGAGTACGAAAACTTGTCCGTAAATTGCTGGTCCGCAAAGGGATTGAAATAATAGAAAAAGGTTATGTTGAAAAAGTAGCTAATGGCAAGATTATCGTAGAAAATGATACTAGCTATACTGCTGATATTATCTTTCCAGCGCTAGGTGTTAAGCCGTCTAAAATTTTTTGTCAATCGGCCCTGGATACTGGTCCTGAGGGCGGTTTAAAAGTGAATTCATTTTTACAATCGACCAGCCACACCAATGTTTTTGGAGGGGGTGATTGTATCTATTACGCGGATCAACCACTTAATAAAGTCGGTGTTTATGCCGTGCGTCAAAACCTAGTGTTATATAATAATTTAATGGCAGCGCTTGAGGGAAAGCCGTTAGAAAAATTTTCGCCAGGTGGAGATTACCTATTGATTTATAATCTCGGAGATGGGGAGGGAGTGTTCTCCAAATCGTTTCTTACATTCTCATGTAAAATTGCTTTTTTTATTAAAGATCACATCGATAGAAAATTTATAAAACTATTCCAAGTTTTGTAATCAGTTAACAGCTTACTATTTGGCATATTATAAAATAAGTGAAAAAAGTCAGTTTTATTAATATTGAAGGCGAAGGTATAGACTTAATATTATCATCTGTAGTCTCTGACTCAGAGCCATTTTCGATAGAAAGTCTGATCCTGATGAGGACACCAATATATGAACGTCTATTGGATGATCATGAGTGAAGCGTTGCCGTTTCATTCAAAAATCATGAAAAAGCTTTCTTCAAAAAGCGTGGCGATAGGAACTGATTCTGTTGAAATTAATGATGAAAAAAATAAATATATTCTGGATATGAAGCGTGTAGGCAAAGAGGATATAAATGAATTAGAAGAAAGATTAAAGAAAATGAATTTTGATAATCGGTTCACTATAATCCGAATCTAATAAGTTAGCCTCTTAGGTGCACAAAGTGTCTTAACAGTAAATTATCTGCCCAGTTGGAACGATTTCGGCCCAAGTCCCTTAATTTTTTATTTTCTAATATCTATTTTCTCAGCTGACTGTTGTCATCACTATAATATTAACGGATGTTAGCAAGAAGGCGGTTCCGTAACTCGCCTCAATGACAAGCAGCCAAGTTTGTGGCTAGGCCCGCAAGGGTCTCGGATACTTTGGCCACTGTGCGGTTTTGCAGGCTGGCCATATCAATCCAGGCAGGAGGCGTTCGGTCGAACCTTCCGGCTGTACCGCCAGCATCGTCATTCGCGAGATAGACTATTTCACCAATACCGGCCAGCAGGAACCGGGTGAGTCACATCGGGCATGGCTCAAGAGAGACCATCAGAGTTAACCCGCTGCGATCATTATATTTGGGATAGTGTAATTCAAAACGATCAATAACTAATATTTTGGCATGTCTTATCGAGTGAAAACCCTCAAGGAATACTTCGTTACTCGCTTCAATGACAATATTATCATTTTTATCGACCAGGATAGCTCCCACACCATAACAACTGTTTTCCAGAGATGCACAGGTGATTTCGCAACATCTTTTCCCTAGAGATTCTTCGGGGAAATTTCTGCTTATTCGATGGGATAGCAGCGCTTTTTTTAATTCTGTCAGATCGTCCATAAAGTCATTAAATTTCTACATTGCTGCAAATGTAAATCTACAAAGGTCTTTGGTGAATAATTAGACCGATTGGATAGGTTCTGCTGAACTCGAGTATTATCTAAATGTAAAATGGGATAACGGTTTATATAACTGCATATTAATACTTATCGCGTTGAAATTTTAGAATTCGCGTCTCTAGCTAACGAGATTGCTGTATTAATAACTACTTCAGAGGATTTAGATAAATCAACAACGACTGATATAGGCTTATAGTTGATTGTCTTGCTCCGATTGGTTTTACCATATAAGTCTCACAGCAATAGCAACTCTTCCCGTTTTAATAGTCAAGTTAATGTGCCCACTATTTTATGTTTTGTAAGTTGTAATGGTGGGCGTTTGCGAATTAATTTTCTCTGCCGCTAAGGGGCACAAACTGCCTGATCGCTTTTGCACTATTTATCTGTTGATCTCACCCCTTTACGCTCGCTTTATCCCCAAAAAAATCAAAGGCCTTTGCCTGTAAAGCTGATTTGAATTTTTATGTGCGACTGAACCATTTCGCTAGGGTATTTTAGCCCCCGTAATGGATTACAAACCTACAAACCTACAAACCTACAAATCTACAAACTTGTAACCAACTAAAAGGTAAGACGTGACTCGAATGGCATTGAGATTTCAGAGAGTATCGACGCTTAGATAATGTGTCAGACTCCTGACGGGTCTCTGCCAACCATGCCACCACAGCAGTCATTTAAGCTATTCATGCAAAAATCTCATAGATCAATGAAATAAAATCAATTTTATTTATGTAACGTTCCAAGTATAAAACACTCTGAGCTCTTAACTTTAGACAGTATTACAGTTGATTCTTGGCTAGGCGATTAGGCACAAATAAAACACTGTGAATATTACAGGCTAAAAAATCAGAAAATCAAATTAAAAAAACCGATAGATAGCAAAGAATAAATTCAGGTTTTATTACAGAAAATTGGATACCAGATGATCATGAATAAAGACTTTACATTTACTATTAAGAACACTTGTTTCGATAAAAACTATCATCCTACAGAAGGTACACGTCTTACCACCAACTTTGCTAATTTGGCCAGAGGAGAGAGCCGTCAACAGAACTTGAGCAATGCTTTAAAAATGATCGACAATAGTTTTAATGCGTTAGCGTATTGGGATAACCCAAAAGGTGATCGTTATTCTGTCGAGCTTGAAATCATTTCTGTTGATCTGGATCTTGAAGGCAGTGGCGACACCTTTCCATCAATTGAAGTATTGAAAACAAATATTGTTGATCATCAAAGCAACGCACGCATTGAAGGCATTGTTGGTAATAACTTCTCTTCTTATGTACGAGATTATGATTTTAATGTGTTGTTGCCTGAGCATAATAAAGGTCAAAGCAACTTTAGCCTTCCAGATAATTTTGGGGATCTACATGGCAAAATGTTTAAACATTTCGTCAACTCAAATACTTATAAACAACACTTTAATAAGTCACCGGTTATCTGTCTGAGTGTTTCGGGTAACAAGACCTATCAGAGAACTGGAAATCAACATCCTTTATTAGGTTTTGAATATCAACCCAATGAATCATCTTTAACTGAGCAATATTTTAAAAAAATGGGCCTACAGGTTCGTTATTTTATGCCGCTTAATAGTGTTGCGCCTTTGGCTTTCTTTTTCTTTGGCGATTTACTTAATGATTACAGTAATCTGGAGCTAATAAGCACCATCAGCACGATGGAAACATTTCAAAAAATTTACCGACCTGAAATTTATAATGCGAATGCAGTTGCAGGAAACTACTACCAACCAAATTTGAATAACCAAGATCATTCATTAACTCAAATTATTTATGACCGAGAAGAGCGCAGTAAGTTGTCTATTGAGCAGGGGAAATTTACTGAGGAGCACTTCATTAAACCCTATAAAACAGTCCTTGAGCAGTGGTCTGCTAACAACAGTCTTTAATTAACCCAAAGGTACAAGAGCATTTATTATGAAAACACTTATTCAGAAAAAACTATTACCTACATCAACAGCTGGCAGTTTGCCTAAGCCTTCTTGGCTTGCACAACCAGAAGTCCTATGGTCACCTTGGAAATTGCAGGGTGAAGAATTAATTGACGGCAAACGCGATGCATTACGTCTGTCATTACATGAACAACAACAAGCAGGTATTGATATTGTGAGTGATGGCGAGCAAACGCGCCAACATTTTGTTACTACGTTTATTGAGCACTTAACCGGTGTTGATTTTGAAAATCGTAAAACCGTTAAAATTCGTGATCGTTATGATGCGAGTGTACCTACGGTGGTTGGCGCTCTTTCTCGCCCTAAGTCCATTTTTGTTGAAGATGCTAAGCTTTTACGTCAGCAAACCGATAAACCAATTAAATGGGCTCTGCCAGGTCCCATGACAATGGTAGATACACTTTATGATGATCATTATAAAAGTCGCGAAAAGCTCGCTTGGGAATTTGCCAAAATCCTTAATCAAGAAGCCAAAGAGTTAGAGGCTGCCGGTATTGATATTATTCAATTTGATGAGCCTGCATTTAATGTGTTTTTTGATGAGGTTAATGATTGGGGAATTGCTTGTTTAGAAAGAGCAATTGAAGGGCTTAATTGTGAAACGGCTGTACATATTTGCTATGGATATGGCATTAAAGCCAATACAGATTGGAAAAAGACCTTGGGATCTGAATGGCGACAATATGAACAAACTTTTCCCAAACTGCAAAAATCTAATATCGATATTATCTCGCTAGAATGTCATAACTCTAGTGTTCCAATTGAACTACTCGAACTTATTCGAGGTAAAAAAGTGATGGTAGGTGCCATTGATGTCACAACCAATAGTATTGAAACACCAGAGGAAGTCGCCAATACCCTACGAAAAGCACTCAAATACGTAGATGCCGACAAGCTCTATCCTTGTACCAACTGTGGCATGGCCCCTTTATCTCGTGATGTAGCAAGAGGGAAACTAAATGCTTTAAGTGCTGGCGCAGAAATAGTTCGAAAAGAACTATTGGCCTAGTACCAATACAAGATGTGTAATAGGGTTACTTTTTGTGTTTGATGGGGCAACTCCCATTGTTAAACCGGTTGCTCTTTATCATCTTAGCGCGCAAAGCATCTTCCCTCATGTAGGGGGGATAAGTGTTTTCTTTTGTTATTAAAAATACTGTATATTAACAGTGATGGATAAGCCAACTAACACACTAAAATGCTAAAAGTCAGAGTTAAAGATAAGTACAAAGCGCTGCTTAACTGCATCAATGCCGTTTGGTTAAGCAATTTGAGGCTTATATATTAACGGATATTTTGATGGTATATAAAGCACGGAACGTTGAAACGCTTGGTGCTTTATTTTTTTAGGCAGAATAAAATGCTTAACCGAACGGCATTATCCTTAATCCCATGGCGTTTGAATCCAATCAAGTATGGAATGCTGCAAATGCTGAGACGATCGAGTGGTGTTATATTCCCATGCTTGAAGTTGGCAACATTAGAAATTATATATCCGCTTTCGATCTGCCGAAATGGCTAAAAGGAATTAAAAAAGAACGGGAATTTATCATAGCAGCAGTCACTGTCCAAGAAGTTATTGCTGTCCATACAAAGGCTAGAAAAAATTCAAAATAGATAAATTGAAATGTCGTACCTCTGGTGTTGCAAGACGTTCGCTTGGTATTTTAATGTCGTCGTCGAAGGTGTGTGGAGAAAATCAACGGGTATGGGTGAAGTAGGGATTGATTTGGGTTAAAAACAACCGCATCTTGTTCAGAGGGTAGAATATTGGCCCGAAAATCATTCTATAGAAATTCAGAAAGTAAATTAGGCACAGCGCAGCGATCTAATAAAAAATGCGCCTCAAAATATTAATGTCAAAATTAAGAATCAACGCAATGATGCAATACATAAGTTCACCACTGAATAGATGAAAATAATGGTTTAATTGTTGTTGGAAACGTAAGCAGTTCCTCCTTAGCGAAAACTACAATGGCTAAATCCGTTGTAGATGCAGGGTGACCGATGCTAAAAACCCAACTAGATTATAAATCCAAAGGGATGCTGGTTGAATTTGTTGAATTTGTTGAATTTGTTGAAGTTAACAAAAAGTACACTACTCAGATCTGTTCGAGTTGAGGAGAAATATCCCTTAACAGTCGGAAAGGTAGAGCAGCTCTTTGAAGAAGAGAATGGCTTGTGCCGAGTTTGGCATAGTGCATGATAGAGGTATTCATGCAGCAAAGAATATTCTCCGTTTGGAACAGCAAACCCTAGGAGCCTGACCTTTGGAGTACAAATTTTGTTCAATCTAAAAGTGTTCTGAGCAAGGCATACGTCGTTCACATAGTTATTCTATGTAAACGACGCATAACGCAGTGCAGGATGCTTTTAGATGGACCCAAAGGGCAGCATTGGTGGGCACTTTCTACTGCGTTATCGTCTGCTTATGTAGAATAACCACACTGCGCAGGCTCTGCCTTGTGTAAAGCACGCACAAATTGCTGCAAAATGCACACGAAAGGTCAACAGACTCTAGCAGTAGGGATCCTCGTCCTTTAGGTCGGGAAGGATGTTAATAAAGGTTGAAAATAGTAGAGCGCATACAATTTATTGTTCAACAAAAATTAACAGAGACAAAGCTTATAAGAAAAATTGCGCCAACATGCGCAGGCCAGTCAATAGTAATACGAGGGCAAATATCTTCTTCAATTTTAGCGCATCTAATTTAGCGGCTAGTGATGCTCCTACAGGTGCGAATAATACCGTTAGTGGCACAATACAAGTGAAACCAATTAGATTGACCAAACCAAATGTACCAACGGGTGCATCGGTTGGTGTACTGCCAAAGACCAACATGGTTAGCGCACCCG
>JBLHWW010000062.1:0-20144 GCA_047629075.1 Psychromonas sp.
CAGAAAGACGTTTTGTCTCCACTGGTGATCGGATATATGGCCATGACGGCGGTATTATTTATCTGGTTGTGACGGTGCGTGCGATAGGTGGATCGCCTCTTGCGACAGCTGATGTTGCCCTGATTCTGTTTATGCTACCACTGCTGTTGCTGCTGCCATTATTACCTTCGCGCATAGACAAAATTAAGAAAATTAAATGCTTTCATTTATTGCTTATTCTGCTCGGTGGTTTGCCATTTTTGTTGTTTGCCGCAGCAGGCGCTAAAATAGCCCGCCTATATGGGCCCTATCTTAGCAGGCACTCCTGCATTGTTTGTCGCGGTCTTATCTTGGATTTTTGATGGTCAGTTAATATCAAAAAAACGTGGCATCGGGCTGCTTGTTATTCTGATTGGTGTGCTGGTCATGGTTATCGGTCAATCCGGCACACTATCAGCAGAAATAGTGCAGGGCGTTTTATTTCTTTTCGCAGCAAGACTAGTGTGGGCAGGTTATACCATGGGCCTCAAGCACGCAGGTTTAGATTCAGTAAGCATCGCTATTATTCTGTCGTTCTGCTCTTTTATTATTGTCCTGATCGTTAGCGGGACAGTAACGACCAACTTCGGCACTGTTTCTTTTCAACAAGCGCTGCCCTTTATTCTTATTCAGGGCGTTGGAGTAGGCGTGATATCGACTATTGGATATTCCTATGCGGTCAAGCAGCTTGGCTACGCAAAATCTTCAACTATTGCAGCTCTATCACTTGGATTAACGACTGTATTCGCCATTCCTGTTTTTAATGAGTTACTTTCAATGGCAACGTTATTTGGAATTTGTCTTGCAACTGTTGGCGTTATTCTATCAAATCGCTCTTAATAGCAAACGCATCAAATAAATACTCAGTCTCGCTGCTTAAAATCAGCCCTATCGGCGTGATGAGTTTTATTCAGAACGTCGTGTTCTTCACCACGTCGTGTTCAGCTAAAGCTGTTTAATAGCAATTTCATTAACTAGATACTCTATTTAGGCGCTGGAAAAACGCATGAAAGCAAGGCATTGATTACAGTAACTAGTTGTTCTAATTATAAAATCAATCACGAAGCTAGGGTGTGTTTTAACCAGCATAAATGGGCATAAATTTAATGCATTTGGTATAAAATCGTTCCATACGATTTTGTGAAAGGCGAATAACTACTTTCTGCAACGCATGCCTTGTTAGTGTTAATTTTTCTACGCAATGCAAGATCACATTTTTAATACATTTGGTATTACAATATATTCTATAAGGAAAATGAAAATATGCTTAAAAACTTGCCTCAACTAGAAGTGGATCCTCTATGGTGGCTGCTAGATAAATTTAATGCCGATCAGCGAAAAAATAAAATAGATTTGATTGTTGGGGTATATAGAGATGAATCAGGTAAGACACCTGTTATGCAGGTAGTACAGGATGCGGAGCAACTTTTAGCCAAGAAGGCAGAATCCAAAGCCTATAAACAACTATCTGGAAACACTAAATTTAATAGTCAAATTGCACAATTTCTACTGGGAGATAATAACAAGCTTGATAGCCAGTGTACGATTCAGACCGTAGGTGGTTCAGGAGCGCTAAGAGTGCTGGCAGATTTTATATTCTCTACCTCTCCCAAGGCTATTATTTGGAATACCGATCCGGGTTATATTAATCATCGGCCCATTATGGAAGCGGCTGGATTAAAAATTAAATCATTTCGCTGGCAACAAAAACACGGGCAACTTAATATCGCTGCGTGTTTTGCTGATCTGGAAAACGCTAAGGAAGGTGATATTATTCTTCTTCATGGGTGTTGTCATAACCCAACCGGAATCGATCCAACATTGGAACAATGGCAAGCATTCGCTGATTATTGTAAATACAAAGGCCTTATCCCTTTTATCGATATGGCTTATCAAGGCTTTGGTGAGAGCCCGGAAGAAGACGCGGCTGGACTTAGATTATTTATTCATCAGCTCGATTTGGTGCTAGTTGCAGCAAGTTGTTCAAAAAATATGGGCCTTTATTGTGAACGAACGGGGGCTGCGATGGTAATTACTACAAATACGCAACAGCTGCATAATATCCGTACAGTATTAGAACGTATTACCCGGGCCAGCTATTCGATGCCTCCTGAGCATGGGGCTGCAATTGCATCTCTTCTATTTGATAATATAAAACCCTGGTTTGATGAATTATCTGCTTGCCGGGATCGTATTGTTAATGTTCGTCAGGCATTGGGAAATATCTTTAAAGAACTTAATGCGCCAACTTCACTGCACATAATATCTAAGCAGAAAGGAATGTTCTCTCTGCTTCCATTAACAGCGGAGCAAATGATTATTTTACGTGAGGAGTTCGCTATCTACGGTACTTCAAATGGAAGAATTAACCTGGCAGGGTTGCAAAAATCCCAAGTAAGAACACTTGCAGAGGCACTAATTTCTGTTGTTAAATCATAATATTTTATTTTGTAAGCCTGTACTAATTTAGCAGATTGCATTTAGCGGACCCTAATACTAAAAGTACTCACAAAATGATCAGTCTCGCTGGTGAATATCAACTCTAAGGATATTCTAAATTTATCCTGTTCTTCACCACTTGGTATTAGTGTTAATTTTCAGTTATAAAAAAGCCAGAATAAAATTCTGGCTTGGTCAGTTGTAATTAAAAGGGCTAATTAAGAAGCTGTTATTATGGTTTTCATCTCTGTCATGTAACCGCGTAGTTTTTTACCAACGATTTCAACAGGGTGAGAACGAATGGCTTCATTAACTTCAATCAGGCGCGCATTATCAACCGCGTTATTTTTCACTGTTAAAGGTTTACCCAGCATTTCAGGGTCTAAGGCTTTAACAAAATCAGCAAGTAGTGGCTTAGCTGCATGATCAAACAGGTAACAACCGTATTCTGCTGTATCTGAGATAACAACGTTCATTTCGTAGAGTTTTTTACGTGCAATAGTATTAGCGATCAGCGGTGTTTCATGCAGTGATTCGTAATAAGCAGAATCTGCAATAATACCGGAAGCTGTCATTGCGTCAAACGCCAGTTCAACACCCGCTTTAATCATCGCAATAAGAAAAATACCATTGTCGTAAAAGTCCTGTTCATCAATTTTCATGTCGCCTGCTGGTTGTTTTTCAAAACCAGTTTCGGCCGTTGCAGCGCGCCATTGTAAAAGATTTTTATCATCGTTGGCCCAATCTTCCATCATAGTGCGAGAGAATTCACCCTCAATAATATCATCCATGTGCTTGTTAAATAGTGGACGTAAAATTTCTTTTAGCTGCAAAGACATATCAAATGCTTTGATTTTTGCAGGATTTGATAAACGGTCCATCATGTTAGTGATGCCGCCGTATTTCATGCCTTCTGTTACTGTTTCCCAACCGTATTGAATCAGTTTCGATGCATATCCTGGTTCAATCCCATCGGCAACCATTTTTTCATAACCTATAATGGCACCGGTTTGTAACATACCACAAAGGATAGTTTGCTCACCCATCAGGTCAGATTTAACTTCTGCTACAAATGATGACATAAGTACACCAGCGCGATCGCCACCCGTTGCACTTGCGTATGCTTTAGCCCATGACAAACCCTGACCCTGCGGATCGTTTGCCGGGTGAACAGCGATCAGTGTTGGAACACCAAAACCACGTTTATATTCTTCGCGTACTTCAGAACCCGGACACTTAGGAGCACACATGATAACGGTTAAATCTTCACGAACCTGCATACCTTCTTCAACGATGTTAAAACCGTGAGAGTAAGCAAGTGTTGCGCCTTTTTTCATTAACGGCATAACCGCACCAACAACTGCCGTGTGCTGTTTGTCTGGTGTTAAGTTACATAAAAGATCGGCTTCAGGAATAAGCTCTTCGTATGTACCAACCGTAAAGCCGTTTTCAGTTGCATTTTTCCAAGATTGACGTTTTTCTGCAATAGCTTGTGCACGTAACGTGTAAGATACGTCAAGACCAGAATCACGCATGTTTAAACCTTGGTTTAAACCCTGTGCACCACAACCGATAATAACTACTTTTTTACCTTTTAAAGCTTCACAACCGTCAGTGAATTCACTGCGATCCATAAAACGGCATTGGCCTAGTTGATTTAGCTTTTCACGTAGAGAGAGGGTATTAAAATAGTTAGCCATTGAATGACACTCCAAAAATAGTTGATAGGGATTAAAGCAGATAAAAATCATTGCTTTTAATTTTCAATACCTACTATAGCCTATAACTTATATTGCACAAAATGATATATTTACAATACTGTGTTGCAGATAATGAAACATAGCATTAGAGTAACAAGAAGAGATTAATGCCAGACTTTTATGATAAATTAACGGCTTGTTAAAAAGCCGTTATTATTGTTCTCCTTTTGAACTCGTAGACACTCTTTCGCATAAGGAATTATTATGTCATCGTTAAAAATACCTGGCCCGTTAGTTTCAATAAATTGGTTAGAAAAGCACCTTAGTCATTCGAATCTGGTTATCCTGGACGGTAGCTGGCATATGCCCAGTGTTAAACGCGATGGTAAAGTAGAATGCCTTAAACAGCGTATACCCGGTGCGTTGTTTTTTGATTTTGACCGTGAAATTTGTCACCTCAATAGTTCCCTACCGCATATGATGCCGAGTGAATCAGACTTTCAAGAATCTGTTCAAAAACTCGGTATCAATCAAAGCAGTGCCATTGTTATTTACGATACCGTGGGGATATTTTCTAGTCCTCGTGTCTGGTGGATGTTTAAAGCTATGGGATTTGAAAATGTCGCCGTATTAGATAGCGGTTTTCCAGGCTGGTTGGACAAGTCCTTACCCATCGAAAGTGGCAATATCCCCCAAGCTATTGTAAAAGGTGATTTTATCGCACACTATCAGGAGGCGTTGATCTGTACTGCACAGGATGTATTGCATGCATCGGGCAGTTCTCGGCAGAGTATTATTGATGCCCGTCCCTCGGCGCGCTTTTTGGGACAACAAGCTGACCCAAGAGCCGGTATACGGGTAGGGCATATGCCTAATGCACAAAATTTGCCCTCAAGCAGTGTCTTGGAAAATAGTAAGATGAAGGATGCTTATCAACTGGCGTTAATTTTTGAAGCTCTTTCAGGCAAAGATAAACGGGTTATTTTTAGTTGTGGTTCGGGGGTGACGGCTTGTATTTTAGCGCTGGCCGCAAGCCTCGCAGGCTATGACAATATTGGTGTTTATGATGGTTCGTGGGCTGAATGGGGAAGCAGAGCGGATCTACCTGTCATAGCAGAAGAAAACAGCCATTAAGCAGGCGAATCTATATATCAATAGGATAGTGAATTCACATGTTCGAAAACTTATGCTTCATTACTTATACCAAAAGCATTAAGTTTATGATCACTTGCCTCAAAGGAAAAACTGACGCCTACAAAGGCGTCAGAATAAATTTGCATAGTAATACCAAATCCATTAATTTTCTGCTCATATATGCTGGTTAAAACACATGCTAGCTTCGTGATTAATTTTATAATTAGAACAACTAGTTACTGCAATTAATGCCTTGCTTTCATGGGTTTTCCCGGCGCTGAAATAGATCACCTAATTAGTTAAATTGGTATAAATCTGATCACTTTATTAATGCATTTGGTATTAAACTCGATTCTGCATTTTTTTGTTGCGGCTTTGTCATGAAACTTTACTTATTTTAAATTCAAATGGTTACATAATTTTTATTTTTTAAAAAATAGCTTTTTATCTACGCTTTGAACCAATGAAGGTATCTTATTGATATAAAAGCCGGAAATTTTCGTGCCATCTTTAAAATTAAAAACTACGGAATCGAGTTAAATGGATATTAAATCCTTACAGCTTTTTGTGCATCTGGCGGGCAGCCTGCATTTTTCTAAAACGGCACTGGCGATGCATGTTAGCCCATCAACCCTGAGTCGTAATATCCAGCGTATTGAACAGGAATTAAGTACAGCTCTGTTTGTTCGCGATAATCGCTCGGTCGTTTTAACAGAAGCAGGCCTGCTGTTTAAACATTATGCTCTGCAGCAGATTGAACAGTGGCTGTTGCTAAAACGGGCTATCAATCAAAGTAAAAGTGAGTTGGAAGGGCAGATCAATCTGTATTGTTCAGTAACGGCGGTTTATAGTCATTTGCCGCCGATTTTAGAACGTTTTCGCCGTTTACACCCTAAGGTTGAAATTAAGCTCAGCACTGGGGACAGTGAACGGGCGATTGATCAGGTGCTTGGTGATCAGGTTGATTTTGCTATCACAGCTCACCCGGACAATTTATCGACACGCTTGCACTTTATAAAACTGGCTGAAATACCGCTCTCTATTATTGCGCCAACCACCCCCTGTGCGGTGACCCAGCAGGTTAATCAAGTGATTATTGAGTGGCAAAAAATCACTTTTATTTTACCGGAACATGGCGCTATTCGTCGTCGTTTTGATAATTGGTATCGTCTGTTAAAGGTGGGTAAACCGCAAATTTATGCCTCAGTCGCTGGGCATGAGGCGTTGGTCAGTATGGTCGCATTGGGTTGTGGTGTGGGTATTGCGCCCGATGTAGTGGTTGAAAATAGCCCAGTACGGGATCGGGTGCAAAATCTATCTACCCCGGTACCACTGCAGTCCTTTGATTTAGGAATTTGCTGTTATAAAACACGGGTAAACGAAGCGTTAATCAGTGCTTTCATTGCTTGTATAGAAGGATAAGCCGTATTTGAATGTCGAAATACAAGTTTGTTTAGGTTATTCTGTTGGGCATTAAAATAAGAGTATCTGTTTATGAGCAAGATCGAAGTAAAAAACCTCGCACCTGTCGAAATAACTTGCGCTAATTGCGAGGCTTGCTGTTGCCGGCTTGAAGTGATAATCATGTCGGATACCGGTGTGCCGGATGAGTATATTGAGCGAGACGAGTGGGGCAGTGAAACTATGCGCCGTTCAGAAGACGGTTGGTGCGCCGCATTAGATCGTAATACTCTGATGTGCAGTATTTACGAGCAACGGCCGTGGGTTTGCCGGGCGTTTGAAATGGCATCCGATGAATGTATTACTGAGCGTGAAGAGAATATGTAACACTCGTTTATTACTGGTTTTTTAAAGGTGATTGCCAGCAGTTATTGCAACAGACATTGATCAGTGTAGCGGAAAGCTCTTTATATTATTAAAATAGTTGAGAATATCTAACAGTTAGAGAAAAAAATGGGGGTGTAAAATGGGATTTTTTAAACAGTTAGAGAAAAAAATGGGAGTGTAAAATGGGATTTTTTAAATGGTTAGAGAAAAAAATGGGAGTGTAAAATGGGATTTTTTAAACAGTTTGGGCAATTAATTAGCGGTAAACCCGTTCCTGCCATGGCTTTTCCAAGTATAGAATACAAAGGTTTTACTATTTTGCCACAACCAATGAAAGATAATGGCCAATTTCGCGTTGCCGCTATGATAGAAAAAGGCGCAGGTGAAACACTTAAGCAACATCATTTCATCCGCTCCGATAGTCAGGCAAGCAGTGAAAAAACTGCCGAATTAACCCTGTTAAAATGTAAAATTTTTATCGATCAGGTCGGCGAAGACATGTTTAAGTAACGCGGTAGGCGAAAAATCAAGTAGCAATATTTTTATTTTCCCGTATTGATGGCGAATAAAAAAGGTATAAGCAATATTTTTACTAAAAGTGTTTATACCTTAAGATTAGCGCGTTACTGATGCCATTTTATAACTGAGATAAGTCTTTATAACGGCATATCAACGCGTTACTGATGCCGTTTTATAACGGATTATTGCCCGTATCTCCTGAGTGCTTTTCGCAATCATGCCGAACACCGGCAATATCCGCCAGAAAAACAGGAAATATTGTAGCTGCCTCCTTTTTAGCAAAGTTCAACAGAGCCTAATGTATTAATCTATCCCGTTAACCTTCCTTGAGAAGGTTAAACCTCTGTGGCTTAAAGCGGTTGGCGATGCTCTCATTGGATCGTCATAATTATAACTCATAACAATCGGGTTGTTCTAAAAATGTTCTCTCAAGGCTTCATAAATTTACATAGAAATTAACAAAATGCAGGTTTACAATGGGGGTCAAATCTAAGGAGAAACCATGTTTAACCCTCAAAAATTAGAACAAATAGCCAAACAGATAAGTGATGCTCTTCCTCCCGGTGTAAAAAGTTTTGGTGACGAAGCTGATCGTAAAATCAAGCAGATATTACAAGCACAATTGGGCAAACTAGATATGGTTAGCCGTGAAGAGTTTGATGTGCAAACCCATGTTTTATTACGTACGCGTGAAAAACTGGCAGAGATGGAAGCAAAGTTTGCTGAGTTTGAAAAAAAACTTGACCAAGAAAAACTTGATCTAACCAATACAACTCAAGAAAATATCGAGAAATAAGATGAAAGAACAATATTTAAAAAATGCAGAAAGGTTTGTGGAACAGGTAACAGCACAGCAACAGTTATTTGGTTTGTATGAAGAAACCCAGGGTTGGGCTAATTGTCATGCTCATGATAATAAAGATGCAACTGCTGTTTATCTTTTCTGGTCGAAGGCCGAATCGGCTGAGAAATTAAGAAATGAAGAATGGGCTGACTATCAGGTTCAGGCAATTTCGCTATCGCTGTTTTTAGAGTCTTGGTTGGATGGTATGCAGAAGCAGCAGGTATTTGCAGGTCTTAACTGGGATGAAAATTTATATGGTTTGGAAATTGAAGCCATGGTATTGAAAAACTCTTTATTTGAGAAAACCCAAGAGTTAGAAGACTAAGCGCAGATTCGCTTACAGCAATTAAAATCCGATGATGACAATCATCGGATTTTATTTCCTGTACATACCCATGATACTTCAAAATGCAAAGTCAGCAAGGAAAATTGTGCTGAGATGCTAGGCATAAAATTGAAGGTTAGTTATTCTACATAGAGATTTTATAACAACGCAGATTGGCACAATTGACCTTGCCCTACGGGGCGCAAGTTCGAAAACCAGCGCTGCGTTGCACCAATCGAAAAGGGAATAACCATTACCTCATGTTGCGTCTTGCTCTAGTCACCGACCTTGCGCCTGACAAAGTATTTTGAAGTAACATGGGTATAAGACTGCATTTTTAATGTGATCAGCAATTTTTATTTTGTATTGTCCACAAATGCAGTAACTCGAGCGCTATTGTTGCGGCCGCTAATGCGGTGATTTCGCTATTATCATAGGCGGGGGCAACTTCTACTACATCCATCCCTACAATATTGATATCCGTTAATCTGCGTAATATTTTTAATATTTTATCTGTGCTTAATCCTCCGCATACCGGCGTGCCTGTACCGGGAGCAAAGGCCGGATCTAAACAATCAATATCAAAAGTAAGATACACCGGCATAGTCTGAACTTTCTCTTTAATAAAAGAGGCAATCTGCTCAGCTCGCATATCATTAGCTTGTGGTGCATCAAGCACATTAAAACCGTGACCCGTTTCATTATAAGCTGTGCGAATGCCTATTTGTACGGACTTTTCCGGATTAATCAAACCTTCATTGTGCGCATGATAAAACATAGTGCCATGGTCATAGACACTGCCGTTATTGTAGGTGTCCGTATGCGCATCAAAATGTATTAAGGCCATTTCCCCAAATTTTTGATGGTGAGCACGCAGCAGGGGTAAGGTGACAAAGTGATCTCCCCCGAGTGCTAAAATGGTTTTCCCGGAAGTAAGTAATTGTGTTGCTGCAGCTTCCACTTTTTGGGTAAACTCTTTGGCATCCCCGGTGCTGTATACTAAATCTCCGGCATCAATAATCTGGGATTTTTTTAGAAGATTAAATTTCCAGGGAAAGCGTTTACCCTCCCATGCCAGATTGATTGATGCCTGACGGATTGCAGTTGGCCCGAGACGTGCACCGGAGCGTCCTGTGGTGGCTAAATCAAAGGGTAAACCCAAGATGGCAATATCTGCATCCGTAGAAACGGGATCTGCCGGCATAGGCAGACGCAAAAAAGTCATCGCATTTGAGTAAAGGGAATTATCGACCTGGTTAAAAATAGAATTCATATCATTGTTTCTCCACCCTAAAAATCTTCTAAATAGGTATAACCCTGTAAACCGGTGATTAATTCATTGATGATGCTTTCGCGCTCTTCAACAGGTAATTTTTTATTCACCAATTCTGCATAGGTTTGTTTGAATTCCTCGGGATTTAAGTTCACGTAACGGAGCATATCTTCAACACTATTACCTTCATTTATTTCACTGATTTCAGCTTCTCCGGCAGCGTTTATCATCACTACTGCACTGTGTGTATCGCCAAATAAATTATGCATATCACCCAGAATCTCCTGATAAGCCCCGACCAGGAAAAAGCCCATAAAATAGGGTTTATCTGCCTGCCAGGGTGGTACTAATAAGGTGCTTTCAATGCCCTGGCCGTCTACATAATTGTCAATGGCACCATCGGAATCACAGGTGATATCGAGCAAAATGGCCCGTTTTTTTTGTGCTGATTGTAAGTTGTTTAAGGGTAATATAGGAAAAACCTGATCGATCCCCCAGCTGTCCGGCAGTGATTGAAATAATGAAAAATTAACGAAAAATTTATCCGCCAATTTTTCGGTTAAATCATCAATAATGGGACGATGGAAACGGTTTTTATTATCCATTAACTGGTTAAGCTCATAACAAACCCGTAAATTTACCTGCTCAGCCCATGCGCGTTGTGACAAATTAATTAACCCCGATCCAAATTGGCTATGCACTTCAGCAAGGTCATTTTGAGTGTCATGGTAAATTTCGATCAGTGCGCGATCGCCATCATGAGTATGTAATTGTTGCCATGATTGCCACATGTTCTTCAGCAACAGCGAATCATTTTCCTGGGGTTTTATCAGTTGCTCGGGTTGGTAAGATTCCGCGCCAATGACATTAGAAATTAATACCGCGTGATGTGCTGTCAGCGAGCGTCCTGATTCCGAAATAATCATCGGAACAGGCTGATCGTAGCTTTTACAAATATCGCCTATGGTATAAACGACATTGTTAGCATATTCAGCCAAGCTGTAATTCATTGAATTATTAGATTGACTGCGTGTACCATCGTAATCAACGGCTAATCCGCCACCGACATCCATACAGTTAATTTCAGCCCCTAAACGGCGTAATTCACAATAAAATCTTGCGGCTTCACTGACACCTAAACGCACATCGCGAATATTGGCAATTTGTGATCCTAAATGGAAATGAACCAGCTGTAATGTATTAAGTTTGTCATTTTCTTTTAATACATCCAGCACCTTTAAGACTTGTGACGCGGATAAACCGAATTTCGATTTTTCGCCACCACTTGCCTGCCACTTACCTTTACCCTGTGAAGCTAAGCGTACGCGGATACCTAAACGAGGCGCGACATTAAGATTTTTTGCTTCATTTAAAATCATTTCTAGTTCAGACATTTTTTCTAAAACAAGGTGTACTTTGTGACCCAGTTTTTCACCTATTAATGCTAAACGTACATATTCTCTGTCTTTATAACCGTTACAAACAATGACCGATGAGGCTTTTTGTGCCAACGCGAGTACGGCTAATAATTCAGCTTTACTGCCGGCCTCAAGGCCAAGTTGTTTCACTTCTTTACTGTACTGGCTGGCTAGAATCTCATTAACAACTTCACGTTGTTGATTTACTTTTATCGGGTAAACCAATAAATATTTTTGATCATATTGATATTGTTCAATGGCATCGTTAAATACTTCACACAAGCCATTGACTCTTTGATGAATAATTTGCGGAAAACGTATCAGAGCAGGAAGAGACAATCCTTTTTCCTGTATTCTTTCAGCAATATCACTGAGCACAATAGTCTGCTCGTGATGAGCACTTTTAGGCGCGACGTAAACATTACCCTGCTCATTAATACCAAAGTAGCCTTGTCCCCAGTGACGCACGTTGTAGCAATCGCGAAGATCATCAAGTGAAGTTGTTTTTTTCATTTCAGTTCCTAGATTAAAATGAAATCACCCCAAGGGTGATTTTAACCTGTGAGGATAGATGCAAGCATTGCAAAGTCAAACGAATAAAATAATACTTTTTAATTAAATTATTATGTTGAAGGTGAGTGTAGTCAATGGGAGGAAAAGCAATAAATAATATGAATAGGAAGACGGATTTATACTTGAATAATCATTAACAACTGGCGATTCCAATCAATTTGATTGGAATCGCCAGTTGTTGATTTGAGTTACAGTGAAGAGTGGCTCTGCTGGGCTTTCTGAAGGGCGTTATTATTGGTTGTTATTCTTCCGGATAAGTTCCCCAGCCGTCATAGTCAATTGAGAATGACTGTGCGAGTATCACTAACTTCTCAACATCTTCCATAATCGCTTCTTCATCTAAATTCATTTCGACGGTTACATCAAAACTTAGAATGATTGAACCATCCTCTAATTCACATTCTTCAGGATCGGTGACTTCATAACCTTTTTTAAAGCAGGCAACAGCGGCTTTTTCGAGCACATCGAAATCGCTGCAGGAAAGATGATGCTCGATCATATAAACAGCGTCGGGGTTGCTGCCATCTTCTAGAATGGCTTCTACAATTTCTTCCGTTTCTTCGCGATATTCTGCCAGTAATTCTTCTAAACTTAATGCTTTTTCCATTATTAATTCCTCTTAATCGCGGCTGTCTGAGTTGGTATCAGGGCGGTTTACTTCTTGATTTAACTGGTAGTATTTTTCTAACATTATCGCGTGAGAGTCTTCCATTAAGCGCCGGATTTCACGTTTTTTATACTGGGTAATATCAATGGGCTCTAACATTTCAACAATCACTTCACCATTATCCCAACGGTTTAGATTCACCTGCCTATGAGTATTGGACGTCACCGTCGGTACAACATTGACGCCGGCTTGTAATGCCGTATGAAATGCGCCCATTTTAAAAGGTAATAAACCACGACCGCGACTGCGGGTACCTTCCGGGAATATCCATACTGCCAAGTTTTTAGCACGCATCTGATCCACGACATCCTTAATAGTATTGCGTGATTTGTCTTTATTATCTCGGTTGATCAATATGTTACCCGTTAGCCAGTAGATAATGCCAAAAAAGGGTATCCATACTAAACTTTTCTTACCGATAGTGACTGAGCCTGGCTGAACGGCACCGGACACCGTCACCATATCATAGCTGTTCTGGTGATTTGCAAGGTAGACGACTGAGCCGTTATTTTTGGCACTTTCAGGAATACGTATGCTCACTTTTAACCCGAATAACCAAGACAGTTTACTGAATAATATGGCAAAATGATAAGTATTCTTGGGATTACGGGGGCTGAATAAGCAATAAAATAATGAATAAACGGTCATCAATATAACTATCACAAACAGCATTATGACGCGGATAATAAATAACATAATATTAAGAGTCTCTTGAATGTAGTTGCGCAGCTTCAATAATTTCTATTTTATCTACACGTTGTAAACCGCGCGGTAGTTTGCTACCACGCCGACCTCGTTCGCCTTGATAATGTGCTAAATCACTGGGCTTTAAAGTAAGTTTACGTTTTCCTGCATGCAGCGTGACCGAGCTTTCCTGCGGGAGAATCTCCAGAATAGTAACAAACTCTTCACGTTTAGTCGCTTTGGCTGAGATGATGTTGATCATCCTATTTCCTTTTCCTTTGCTGAGGCTTGGTAAACTGTTGACCGGGAAGAGTAATAAGCGTCCTTCATTGCTGATGGTTAAACACCAGTCATCGTCACCACCGGTGATTTTTTTCGGCGGCATTAATTGCGCATTGGAGGTCAGATTTATGAGTGTTTTACCATTTTTGTTGCGGCTATTAATATCGCTAAATTTGGCAATAAATCCATAACCATGATCACTGCTGATGAGATAACGATCCTCATCATCGCCAATCAATGCACACACAAAAGGAACGTTTTCATTTTGATTAAATCGCCCCGTTAGCGGCTCGCCCTGTGAACGGGCTGACGGCAGGGAATGAACATCTAACGAATAGGCCCGGCCACTTGCATCTATAAAAATACAACTTTGATTACTGCGTCCCTGTGCCTTGGTCAGGAATTCATCACCAGATTTATAATTTAGAGCCTGTGCGTCAACATCAAATCCCTTGGCCGAGCGCACCCAACCCTGAGTTGATAAGACTACAGTCACCATTTCACTGGGCATTAACTCTTTTTCAGTGAGTGCTTTTGCTTCAATACGTTCAATAAGCGGAGAGCGACGATCATCGCCATACTTTAGCGCATCTGCCTGAATTTCTTTTTTAACCAGCGTATTTAAGCGTCGCTCTGAGCTTAGTAAAAGCTCTAATTTTTTTTGCTCTTCCGTCAGCGTATCCATCTCAGCACGGATTTGGATCTCTTCTAATTTGGCGAGTTGGCGCAGTTTAATTTCTAAAATAGCATGTGCTTGTATTGCTGAAAGCTCAAAACGAGACATTAATTCGGCTTTTGCATCATCACAAGTTCTAATGATTTCAATAACTTCATCTATGTTCAAATAGGCGGCTAATAAACCTTCTAAAATATGTAGGCGCGCTAAAATTTTGTCTAATCGAAACTGCAAACGGCGACGCACTGTCTTCATCCGGTACACTAACCACTCGTTTAAAATGGTCACTAAACCTTTAACCTGCGGACGCTGGTCTAATCCCAGCATATTGAGGTTAACTTTATGATTAACCTCTAAATCCGTTGAAGCAAACAGGTGATGCATTAGTCCTTCAATATCAATTCTATTGGAGCGTGGGATAATAACTAGCCGGGTCGGATTTTCATGATCAGACTCATCGCGTAAATCAGCAATCATGGGTAATTTTTTATCCTGCATCTGTTTGGCTATTTCTTTGAGAATTTTGCCGCCGGAGACACGATGAGGAAGGGCCGTAATAACGATTTCAGCGTTTTCTACTGTATAGACAGCACGACTTTTGAAACTACCACGGCCAGTTTCATAAATTTTCTTTATGTCGCTGTTAGGGGTGATGATTTCAGCTTCAGTCGGATAATCAGGTCCTTGTACAAAAGCCATTAAATCAATCAGATTTGCCTTAGGATGTTCAATCAAATGACAGCAGGCAGCTGCTACTTCGCGGACGTTATGGGGCGGGATATCCGTTGCCATACCAACAGCAATACCGCTAATACCATTTAATAGTATATGCGGTAGACGTGCTGGTAATAATACTGGCTCTTTCATGGTGCCATCAAAATTGGGTTTCCAATCCGTGGTACCCAGCGCTACTTCCGAGAGTAATAATTCTGAAAATGCAGATAAACGGGATTCAGTGTAACGCATCGCGGCAAAGGACTTCGGATCATCTGGTGCACCCCAGTTGCCTTGTCCATCTATTAAAGGATAACGGTAGGAAAAGGGTTGTGCCATTAATACCATAGCTTCATAACAGGCGCTATCACCATGCGGATGGTACTTACCTAAGACATCTCCGACGGTACGGGCTGATTTTTTATGTTTGGAAAGTGCCGATAATCCCAGTTCAGACATGGCATAGATTATGCGTCTTTGAACGGGTTTTAAGCCATCACTAATGTGCGGTAGTGCTCTGTCCATGATCACATACATGGCATAGTTGAGGTAGGCTTCCTCGGTAAATTTAGTTAGAGGCAGTTTTTCAACACCTTCTAAGCTTAAATCCAATAGATTACTCATGTGGAACGACCCTGTTTATTGGCGTGCAAAACGCTTATTATAACGTAAATGCGTTGTAAGGAAAAAATACAAATGACATCTGGTGTTATAAGAGAAAATAAAACCATCGGACTTATCTGTAAAAGATGAAAAGCGCTTTTTTGTGTTATTTTTTGCACAACATAGTGCTCGGGAAAATAACGCTCTGGAAAATTGTCATTTGCTTGTCTGTAGTGTAATCAGGCCTAAGTAAGTATGCATTTTTTTATTGATAATATTATTTTAAAATAATAGCTGGTATCGACATTAAGCATGAGAACTTACTAGTGATGGAATTTTATATTAAGAGCTTAAACAAATACCCGCTTAAGCTCTTATCTTTTTTAAAGCATTGAGAAGGCTTTTTTGGCAGCCGTTAGCGTATCTTCAATATCCTGATCGCTATGGGCTAAAGATAAAAATCCAGCTTCAAAGGCAGAAGGTGCGAGATAAATACCCTGTTCAAGCATCAAGTGAAAGAATTTTTTGAATTTTTCTAGATCACACGCACAAACTTGGGTGAAATTGCTAACTTTTTCTTCTTCGGTAAAGAAAAAACCAAACATTCCGCCAACATAATTGACGGCTAAGGGTACATTCTCTTCAATTGCAGCGCGCTGTAAACCTAATGCTAATCTTTCTGTTTTTTCGGCAAGCTGTGCATATTCAGGTCTATCAAGTGCGGTCAGAGCGGCTAAACCGGCATGCATCGCAATAGGATTGCCCGAAAGTGTGCCTGCTTGATATACTGGACCCATAGGGGCTATATGCTGCATGATTTTTTTACTGCCACCAAATGCCCCTACCGGCATGCCACCACCAATCACTTTGCCTAGGGTGGTTAAATCTGGTTTGACATTGTAATAAGCCTGCGCGCCACCCAGTGCTACACGGAAACCTGTCATTACTTCATCTAAAATCAACAAGGCATCATTAGCGTCGCAGATCTCTCGCAATCCTTGTAAAAATCCTTCTTGAGGGGGAATACAGTTCATGTTGCCTGAGACCGGCTCGACTATAATGCAGGCGATTTGACCTTTATATTCAGCAAACAGTTGCTCTACGGAGGCTAAGTCATTATAGGTAGCTGTTAAAGTGTGCTTGGCAAAATCAGCTGGAATACCGGGAGAGCTTGGTTGGCCTAATGAGAGTGCGCCTGATCCCGCTTTTACCAATAATGAATCAGAGTGACCGTGATAATTACCTTCAAACTTTAAAATTTTATCACGACCCGTGTAGCCGCGCGCTAAACGTATGGCACTCATGGTCGCTTCAGTCCCGGAGCTAACCATCCGCATTAGCTCCATTGACGGCACTAAACTTTTTACTTTTTCTGCCATGGATATCTCTATTTCGGTCGGAGCACCAAAACTTAAACCATTTTCAGCCGCAGCAATAACCGCCGCTTTAATCTCCGGATGATTATGCCCTAAAATCATCGGTCCCCATGAACCGACATAATCAATATAGGTTTTTTTATCAACATCATAAATGTAAGCACCCTGGGCTCTTTCTATAAATACAGGGTCACCACCAACACTATTGAATGCGCGAACTGGAGAGTTAACCCCTCCTGGAATAATTTCTTGTGCCCGATCGAAAAGTTGCTTGGAAATGCTCATAAAAGTCCTATCAAAGATCATTAAATTAGTCCGCTATAATAACAAATCCTCTCTTTAAGTATATATGAGAGTTAATCGACGCTTTTTATTCGTTGTCTAAAAAGATTGAAACAATCGACTTTAGCTATAATATCAAAATAGATATTCCGTTTGGGATGAGAATGGATTATTGATGCTATGGTCACCATCGGATTTTTAAGATTTAGTCTTATTTTGTATTTGTCACTCAATAATTCTACTGAACTAAAGCTAAAAAAAATTGAAAGTCCTCCTAACTTAAAAAGCGATATTAGTCGCGTCATTTTTGTGCTTCATTAAAAGAAATTGCCGAAGAAATCATTAAAGAGCATTTAGCCACTAGGGGGGACCGAAAGCTTCTCGTCATTTTTTAAAAAAGTATTAAAGCAACGGGTCTTTGCCGACTTTAGCCCATAAATCCTAACTAAACTGCTTTAGTGAGGATTATTGAGTTTACTTGTAGATTAATTTCCTATTTATAACTTTGTTCAGTTGTTTTTTGCGTTGAATCATATTAGTTTGTAGTGATATTTTTATATAATGTTCATCTTGTATTCACGTTTGTGGCTTTTTGAGCAACGAGTTGCACTCTCCCTATCTTGAAATAGTTGTATTTATTTAATGAATAAAAAAACATCAACGTCCTCTGTTAGTATGCCAAAGCGTTTTATTACTCATTTTTTTACCCGTAAAAGTAGTGCCTTACTGATCTGGTTATCGGCCATTATAGGTGTTTTAGCGGGGGCCATGTCAGCGTTATTTGACCATGGTATTATTTGGGTCAGCACACTACGTTTGCAGTTAATTGCCTCTTTTGGCGACTCAGATATTCCGCTGTGGATAGTGGCTATCCCCATTTCCTCGTGTATGGCAGGTCTTGCATTTTATCTTACTCATCGATTTGCACCAGAAGCGGGTGGCAGTGGTATTCCTGAAATAGAAGGTGCGATGGAAGGAATGCGACCGGTGCGTTGGAAAAGAGTTATTCCAGTGAAGTTTTTTGGCGGTCTATTGGCGCTCGGCAGTGGTATGGCCTTGGGGAGAGAGGGACCTTCTGTGCAAATGGGCGGTAATATTGGGCGCATGATTTCTGACATCTTCAAAGTAGATCAGGCAGATGCTCAGGCGCTTTTGGCCGCTGGGGCAGCCGGGGGGTTAGCCGCTGCATTTAATGCGCCGCTTGCAGGCATTATGTTTGTTATCGAAGAGATGCGCTCACAATTTAATTACAGTTTAACCTCTACAAAAAGTGTTTTTATGAGCGCAGTGATGGCCACGATAGTGATGCGTTTTATGTTGGGCCAAGATGCGGTGATTAGCGTAACGCACTATTCACATCCTGATTTACTGTCATTATGGTTATATTTATTATTAGGTTTTTGTTTTGGTGTGATTGGGCTTTTCTTTAATAAATTGTTGCTTGCAGCGCAAGATATGTATCTCTTTATACACCAAAATAAACGTTGGCGTTTTGTCTCAGTTGGTTTGTTTTTGGGTGCCGTTTTTGGCGCTTTATCGGTATTAGAGCCGCAGTTAGCTTATAGCGGTCTGGAGTTAATCCCCGAGATCGCCGGCGGGCATTATCTTTCTAGTGCTCTGATGATTATTTTTTTATTTCGAATCATCACAACCTTAGCCAGTTTCGGCTCAGGTGCGCCCGGCGGTGTTTTTGCACCAACCTTAGCGTTAGGCACCTTATTTGGTATGTTATTTGGACTCGCAGGCCATGCTTTATTTCCTGAAATTGTGACTGAACCGGGCAGGTTTGCTATTGCCGGTATGGGGGGGTTGTTTGCCGCATCGGTCCGTGCGCCGATCACGGGTATACTCTTAGTAATTGAGATGACCAGTAATTATGAGATGATTTTACCTTTAATAGTGACCTGTTTAGGTGCCACTATGGTTGCCCAAACGCTTGGTGGGCGTCCAATTTATACGCAATTATTAGAACGGACAATGCGCCTTTCAATGCGCCAAAAACGCGAGAAGCAAGTGCGTAAAGCAATGGAACATCTCGAGCGTAACCAAAGATAATTTTTAATCCTTTTTTCGAATCTTTCGCAGAGAGATAATTTAACTTTATTTGATGGAGTTAATACTTGAACTAATTAGTCAGGTACTAGATAATGTTGTTCTGCTTACATATTTTTAGAGGTTATGATGACATCCGAAGTCGAAGTCGAAATGGCAATGCCAATCTATTTTAGCGATAATGCTGCAAAAAAAGTCAAAGCACTGATTGCGGAAGAAGAAAATCCAGATATGAAATTGCGAGTTTATGTTACTGGTGGTGGGTGTTCTGGTTTCTCTTATGGTTTTACTTTTGCTGAAACTGCGAATGAGGATGATACCAAGATTGAAAATGCTGGTGTAACTCTGTTGGTGGATCCAATGAGTTTGCAATATTTAGTTGGCGGTATAGTTGATTATACCAACGGGTTAGAAGGATCTCGATTTTTTGTAAATAACCCAAATGCAACGGCGACTTGTGGTTGTGGATCTTCTTTTTCAATGTAACTTCCATAACTATACCCATTCTACATCTAACTGTTGAGGTAGATTGGGTATAAGGGACTTAACCAACAGATAACTACCTCTTCAACTATTTCCATCCCAAAAATAGCGTTTCTAACAACAATATCACTTCATTGACCCCTTTCTCAGTTATTAACTCGCGCAGTGTTTTTTATCAACTAAATTATAAGTTGTTAGTAAAATTGAGGCTTCCCTATGTTTGCTCGCATTGTCCATTTTTTTTCACTGCGCCCTTATTGGCTAGCCTTACTTATCAGCGGTTTATTATTTTTA
>JBLHWW010000063.1:0-19711 GCA_047629075.1 Psychromonas sp.
TGCTCTCGCAACCAACATTTAAAATGTTTAAAAGAAAAGCTCATCGGGCTCAACTCTTATAAGCACCCTGGTTAATAAAATAATTTTAAATTATTATCTCGCTGCCAATTTATTTAAAGCAAAATAAAAATCGATTATTAAAAATAATCACCCAATGCTAACCCTCCCTAAAAACAACAAAATTCCATAAAAAATTTTAACTCTTCTATCTTTGTATTATTGTTTTGAGAAAAATTAATTTGTGCAAAATCTATTTTGTGGCTAAATTTCACCTTTTTTGTAAATACTGTACCCCAATTTTTACACTGCTAAATCATAAGGTTTGAACCAACAGATAAGCAGGTTTTGCTACTAGCAAAGAGATTCGGCGGTGTACGCTTTGCTTATAACCGCATTTTTAAAATTTGCATTACTACTTACTCTAAAAATGGTGTGAGCGTTAACTGCTTCGCCTTTAGTAGATACTGGCGAACCTTAGGAAAGAGACTAAGTTTTTCTGCTTGAAAGAAATTGCATTGGTAGCACCACCATAATACAAAAAGCATTAAATTTATGATCAGTTGCTTCAAAGGGAAAATTGACGCCCCAAAAGCCGTCAGAATGAATTTTAATAGGGAATCTGATTACGTTATTATGCATTTGGTATTATTGGTAGGGTTCATTCTCTGCACCGCGGGCAAGCATAGAATGCACTCTACGAACTATGTGTTTGTTGTTATGGTTGCTGCTTGTGTGACCTTGATACTAAACCAATGCCAACATCTGCAAAACAGGAGCGGATCAACCGACCTTTTAATCACCAGAGAAGGTTTTAAATCCGGAAATCAACGTTATTTGAAACGAAATTTGCCGATTTTAGCTATCCGTAAACAGATTAAGTACAATCTAGCTGTAAAGTAGATGATCAAATAGCTGACTTTAGTAATGCCTATTGTGGTGCGTTTGTGCATTAAAGGGTGAATGGACGAAATGTTATTAAAATAGTTTGCTGCTTTCTATCGTCTAACCATTGTAGCACTTGCCATGATTGAGATTTTAATGCTGCCAAGAATATTAAAGCCGTTGGACATAGAATGTTAACTTCTGGATCAAAAGTCGCTTAAATGACTTTTGATCCAGAAGGCGTGTTTAATCGAGAAACTTCGCGGATGACCACTAAGAAGTGCCTTTAAAATCAGTTCTCTGATTTAGTGGGGGAGTAAGTCAAATGATGATTATGTCGGAACTGTTCAAACCCCACAGAAGGAAGCGGTTTGCTGAAATAGTATCCTTGTAGTTCATGACATCCATGTAGCCGTAAGAAGTCTAACTGTTCAGCTGTTTCCCCACCTTCTGCAATAGTTTGTAATCCCAGGTTACTTGCCATATCTATAATGGGACTGACAATAGCGCGGTCGTCAGGATCACTGGAAATATCACGTATAAAGGATTGATCTATTTTTAGTTTGTATATTTTGAACTTTTTTAGATAGCTTAGAGAAGAGTAGCCTGTACCGAAATCATCGATTGACATGCGGATTCCCTGCTTGTGAAATGTATTCATAACATTAATTACAGAGTCCGGATCATGCATAGTAACAGCTTCGGTCAGTTCCAATTCCAGGTATTTTTTTGGAAATTGTACTTCCGCCAGAATGTCGGTGACTAGTGTCAGTAAGTTTTCTGCCTAAAATGCTCGCTATGGCTAGAATACACTGAGTGTATGGTATTGAAGTTAACCTTAAGAGAAGCTGCTGATGTCTGCAAGGTTAATCTAAGAACGTCTTTTTTATGGAGACACCGGTTTTTGATAGCACAGTCAAATAATGATTAACACAAGTTATCTGGGATTATTGAAGCTGATGAGTTTTATGGCTTACTCTGAAAAAAGAGCAAAGAAGTTAAGCAATAATAGAGTGGCAAGGCGTCGTGGAAATGACATAGATAAAAGAAAACGTGGTAAGCAAGTCCCTGTACTACTTTCGGTAGATCGTAGTAACCACATAACCGATAAAGCTTTATCAGCTGATACAGGTGCACAAATAAGAGAGAATCTATCCCCATATATCACAGAAAAATCAGTGCTATGTAGTGGTGGGGCTTGGGCTTATGCCAAAGTAGCAAAAGAACAGAAATGCGATCACAAGCATTTGATAAATAATAAAAAATAGAGTCATTGAAAATATTTATCATATACAGGCAGTCAATGGGGTAATGTCCAATTTAAAGGTTTAGATCAACGGAAAAATGAAAGGAGTTGCGACGAAATATTTATCTCATTACCTAGCTTGGAATAGAGAAAACTATGCAAGGCTTAACAATCAACACATTTTTCTCGCTGCTTATCGTTGACAAACAGTTAACTATAACAGCACCTGAATCTTATATGCATACTAAGTTAAACACTTAATCCGCTAAAAATAACAGCCTAGTTTCTTAAGGTAAGTTTGACAAAATTGCTAAAGTAATCAATTCTTAAGTTGCAGATCAAAACAGCCTGAAGATGAAAAAATAAAGGAACACGGCTATTAGTGTGGCGTTATCAGTTTTGTAATATAAACAAGCAATATTGTAAAAATATCACTTCATTCAGCGCCTTTTTTAGTGCTTTATTTTGCTCTAAATCATGTTTCCGTTATTAGGATATAGTTTAAAAGGAATTTAAATGGTATTTAACAGTAATGGAAAAAATCTTCTTTTAATTGGATTTGATCCGATTTTATCGCAGTGTTGTCTCAAAAAACTCAGCCGATATTGTGTTATTGATTATTGTAATTCAATGGAATTGCTTGAAAAATCAAATGGTAATCCAGGTGCCGTTATTTATCTAATGGATTTTACGTATGCTGATCATCTCTATAATGTAAATTACATTCGTAATAAATATTTGAAGAAGCATTTTTTTGTTCTCTCTTTAACCCTGTCTATCCCTTTATTGCATCAATCTTTACATATCGGCGTTGATGATCTGTTTATTTTCCCATTGTCAAATCAAGATCAATATCAGCTGTATAGTACAATAAAAAATAAAACCTCGGTAGAATGTATGACCGTGCCTATAGAAAATAATGTTAATTTTTTCTGCTCTAATATTATTAGTAATAATTCGTTGAACAGCGTGCTGGAGATCCTTGAACGCGATTTTTGTAAGAGTCCTTCTCTGCTGGACTTGTCAAAGGAAGTTTATTTAAGTCCTAGCCGTATTAGTCATCTTTTTAAAGATTCTTGTGGTATGGCTTACAGTTACTACTTGTTATTTAGAAAGCTTGAGGAGGGGGAACGGTTATTAGTCATAGGAGACATCTCCATCACGTCTATCTCATACCAAATAGGGTTTGCCAACCCGTCGCATTTTTGTCGAAGTTTTAGAGAGCATTTTAATATCACCCCAAACTCCTATGCAGAAGGCTCTGCGGGTATAGATCACAGTGATGCTTATCTACAATATCAAAGAATCAGATCTGAACTATTCCCAATAGCCGGGGTTAAATCCGACAATCAGAGGTTGCAAGATAAAAACCATGCTTTATAAAAATTTTTTTATAAAGAGGAATAAGCTGATGCTTATTAGATTATTTTTTCTGATTTTTCTATCTGCACCGTTAACACTATTTGCTCAGGAAAATTCATTTTTTAATCGATTCGCTTTCAATCAAAGCGACCAAAGTCTCATCTCTTATCGGACTATTTTACAGCAAACAGACAAAGAATTTTTATGGTTTGTATCCGATCAATTAACCCTCTCAGGCATGAATTTGAACCGCTTATTTACTGATTTAGGGTGGTTTTATCTGCATAAGGTTAATAAACCGTCAAAGGCTCAGCAGCAACAGCATGATCTTATGCTAACCGCTGGATTGTTAAAATTAATGACACAAAATAGTTCATACAGCAGTTTGGCCACTTCTAGCGCAGAATCAGTATTAACGAATGCTGTCAATAAGGGGGAAACAGATCAGCTGTTATTGTCTTTGATTCCCAAATACCAACAGGTAGAGCAGTTAAGAAAAACAATTGTTTATTATCAGTTATTATCAGCTTATCCTTGGCCTACTTTGGATGTTAATTTCCAACCCAAACTGGGACAGAGCCATTCTAAAATAAAAGCCCTTAGAGATATTCTGACCCGGCTGGGGGATCTGCCGCAAAAGATGCAAACTGAATATCGCCGTAATATTTTTGATTCGGTGGTGGTTTATGCATTAAAAAAATTTCAATTCCGCCATGGTTTAACCGTTGATGGAAAGTTGGGGCCTAATACCTATGCCGCGTTACGGGTCTCACCTAAGCAGCGCATTAAGCAGTTACAGATTAATTTACGACGCTGGTTTACCCTGCCGAGACAACCCGATAAATACCTATTAGTGAATATACCCAATTATCAATTATCGGTAATGGAATATGGAAAGCAGGTATTAAAGATGAAAGTAATAGTCGGTGACAGGGATAATCAAACGCCACAGATGATCACCAAAATAAATCAGATAACCCTTAATCCGACCTGGACACCCACTTTTAATATTATTAAAAGTGAATTAATACCTGAGTATCAAAAAAATCATTTATTCTTAAAGCGCAAAAATTTTCAGCTAGTGAAAGGTTCCCGCAGAGCGCCGCAGTACCGAGAGATTGACCGGGCAAATATGGACCTGCCTGAATTGCTGAAATCCTATCGCCTAGTACAGGCTCCCGGGGTAAATAATGCATTGGGTAATTACCGCTTTAATATACCCAATAATCAGTCAATATACTTACACGATACGCCGGTTAAATCCCTGTTTAATAATCGGTTTAGGGCATTAAGCCATGGTTGTGTACGCCTGGAGAATGCCGGTTTATTAGCAAAATACCTGTTAACCCTTGAAGGTCAAAGCAGTGAAGGTCAAACAAGTGAACAAAAAATGCTTGCAGCCCTTAACGCCGGCAACACTAAATATTTATCCTTAAATAACGACCTGCCTGCTTATATTACTTATCAAACCGTCTGGTTTAATCAGCAGGGGGGGGTACATTTCTCTGCCGATATTTACGGACTGGATAATAAGTCTGCTAATTCGGCCCAATTTCAAACAGTCAATTCAATGTAGCTGTCCCTTTCTCAATAAAGTTCTGCTCATTTATACCCGCCGTAAGACAGCCTGATTAAGCTGTCACTGTCTGCTTGATACTCATCGGATTAATATCAGGAGCTGTTATTTGCAAGCGCGGCTTAGGGCGCGCTAGTGGTATCGGACCTAAGTTTGTATTATATATTCATGACCTAATTTCATCATTCCCTTCAATAGAAAGGGGTTGGATAATTATATTGTGTACACGGGCTTATATAGGAGTCTTTACTTTGTGTAGCGCGCAGCGCCTCTGTGCCCTCGGTGGTAGTTCCTTTAATATTTTTACAAAAAATGCACCACGCACACTTCATTATAAAAATGAATGTTCGTATTTAAGTCTGAAAGCACTAGTGCTATTGCGTGCTTAAAAGCGCACCTCCAATGATAAAAAAGATTAGTTTTGCGGATGGCTATCAGCTGCTTAGATGCTTAGATGCTGTTATAAAAAGTGGCTAACGCAGCTCATACCATCAATAAAAAACAGTGTGCTCGTCCATTGGACTGCCGGGCATGGGCCTCTGAATAATGACAACGCTGTCCAGATCTTCTCTATCAATGACCTGCACACAAATAACCCGCTAACTTTATTCGGTTTTTATTTTCTAATATCACCTCTTTGACAGTAAAAAAATAACCCCGCGCAATTTCAGACTAGAAAAGGCAATTGGGTGATAACACATTCAAATAACAGCATCTAATCTTAAATTTGTTGCTAGGGAGATTTATTAACTGACCAACAAAGTGATGGATTAATATGAATAAAAAGCAGGGACTATTACTCTGTTTAAATTTAATCATTAGGAGTGTTTTATTATGTTAAATATTAAAAATTTACTAACTGAGTTTGTAGAAGATGAAAGCGGTTTAACTGCCGTGGAATATGCGGTGGCAGGTGGCTTGGTTGTGGGTGGCATGGTACTTGCTTTTACTGCGCTAGGTGATGCAGCGACAAACCGACTTGGCGCATTAGAGGCTGCTATAACTCCATAATAGTAAGGTAATCAAGTGACATAATAATAAAGAAGGGATGAATAATGGAAGATCTCAGTTTGTTGATTAAGCTCTCCATCATTTTGCTGATATTTTTAATCGCGCTTTATTTCGATTTAAGATACCAGCGTATCCCGAATTGGTTATGTGCGGCAGCCCTTATTATCGGGTTTACTGTACAGTTCTATTTTTCTGAATGGGCCGGCCTGCTAAGCGCTTTTCTTGGCGCAGGCCTCGCCCTTCTTATTCTCTTTCCGGCCTTTGCTCTAAAAATGTTGGGCGCAGGCGATGTAAAACTGATGATCGCCATCGGCTCCTTTTTGGATATTAAATTTTTACTCTGGTCGATCATTTACGCTGTTATTGCCGGCACTCTGACCAGTATCTGCCTGGCATTATACAAATTAGGCTGGCAATCCTTTAAAGAAATACTGGTCCACTATTTGCGCTGTTTATACCTGCGTCAGTTTATTCGCGCGAGTAACCAGCAGTTTCTAAAATTGAAAGTGGCCTATGCACCCGCGCTAGCGATGGGCTGGCTTTGGGCCTGCAGCCAAAATGCGGATGTTTTATGGCTTATTTCAAATTTCTATCATCAACTAGGAGGATGAAATGGGAATGTTTAACTTCCAGAAAAAAAGCAAAAATGCAGTTGCAGAGCAAAAGGTAAGCGGTGCGGAACTGCTTAATAGCATGCCTGATTCAGACAACGGCTCAGACCCCTTATCTATTTCCCAACAACCTTTACCAATTTCACAAAACCTGATGACAGAACCGAGTCAACAGCCTGAAAAGTTTGTTGAACTAGCCTTTGACAGCCGCTTATTACAGTTAGCCCCCAGGCCGTCAACTATTATAGAAACAGGTTTATCGGACAGTTTACTGCTGGATTTATTAGTTAAACATTTACACAGTGGCAGCGTCTATTCTCTTCGAGAATTAAGCGAAAAATTAGCGCTGTCGGGCGGTATCGTCGGTGATTTAATCGAGCAGGCAAAAGCACTTTTTTGGATTGAAAACAGACAAAGTAGCAGCGAGGGTCAAATGCGCTTCTCCTTAAGTCATATTGGTCAATCCCAAGCGGAAAAAGCGTTTTTAAAAAATGGTTATCTGGGCCCTGCACCATTACCTTTAGCGCAATATATTAAGGTTGCCAGAAGTCAATCAAGCCGCAGTACACCGCTGACAAAAGCAGAACTGGATGAAGCTTTCTCGGGGTTAATGTTCCCCAAGCAGTTAATTGAAAAAATGGGCCCGGCGCTCAATTCAACTAAGCCCATTTTAATTTATGGCAAACCGGGAACAGGTAAAAGTTATTTTTGCCGTCATCTTAATCTCCTCTTTGGTGAGCAGGTATTAATCCCCTACGCAATAGAGGTTAATAATGAAATCATGCAACTATTTGATCCTGCAGTGCATCACACAACTTACCAATCTAATAATAAAGATTTATTGAAAATGGGCAGCAGTTTCGATCAACGCTGGTTATTGTGCAAACGGCCCTTGATCATCACCGGCGGCGAATTAACTCTGGAGATGCTCGAAGTACGTTTTGATCCTAATTCGAAACTCTATCAGGCGCCATTACAGCTTAAGGCGAATAACGGCATTTTATTACTGGACGATTTAGGTCGCCAAAAAGTAACGCCCAAAGCGATATTCAATCGCTGGATTGTGCCTTTGGAAGAAAGACGGGATTTTTTGTCGTTACAATCCGGGCTGCATTTTGAAGTGCCCTTTGAAATGTTACTGCTATTTTCGACAAATTTAGCACCAACAGAGCTTATTGATGAGGCTTTTTTAAGACGACTGGGTTATAAAATCGCGTTTTCAGGATTAAATGCACAGCAGTTTAAAATAATCTGGGACAAAGAATGTGCTTTAAATTCATTGTCTTGTGATCAGCAGTTGTTTGATTATTTGCTGACTGATTTATTAATCTTTTACGAAAAAGATTTTTTGCCCTGTTACCCAAGAGACTTGATTGCAATTATTCGTGATCAGATTGTATTTAAAAAATTAGGATTAGAAATAGATAAAGAATTACTCGATTTTGCTTGGCAAAGTTATTTTGTTTAGGTCAGCAATACGGCGCTGGTAATGCAACGTTACTTTTTATAAGAGATTAACTCGGCTCTTGTAACGCAAAGCTATTTTGTATCAGTGATTAACTCGGCGCTTGTAATGCAGATTTAAAAAAATAATAAGGAGGAAATATGAATAAGAAAACCCTAATGTTTATTGTCCTATCCGTTTTTTTTGGACTGGGAGCCGTATTGATCGCACAAAATTGGCTCGCTGAAAATCAGCCTGAAGACTTAACCGCAGGGCAAATAAAGGTTTTTATGGTTAATGCAGACCTCTCCGTGGGCACTATCTTAGATCCTAAATATATAGTTTCTACTGTCATGCCCAAAAATTTTCTTGCGGCAGGCACTATTACGGATAAAAGCCTGTTAGAGGATGTGGTGGTTAAGCAAAAGCTTTTTCAAGGCGATATTATCACCCAGCAAAGGTTAGCTAAAAAAGGGGAGGGCAGCTCTTTAGCCAGTCTGATTGGTAAAAATATGCGTGCAGTGACTATCCGTGTCAATGATGTGGTGGGGGTTGCAGGTTTTTTACTGCCGGGTAATAAAGTCGATGTCTTAAATACCTACAATGGTAAAGGTAAGAAAGTGGCTACCGATGTAATTCTGTCAAATGTAAAAATCTTAGCCGTAGATCAAAAAGCATCTTACGATGAAAATAAACCGCAGATAGTCAGGGCGGTCACGCTCGAACTTAGTATCGAACAAGCTGGAATTTTGATGAATGCGCGGAATAAAGGCAATATTCAATTAGCCCTTAGAAATCCCAACGATCAAGCCGATACTTCGACACTCATAACCGCTTCTGCGGATAAACCTCCTACTCCTAAAAACCGCGCTGCAGTCGATAAACCGACGAGCGTAAGCGCAGCATCTGTCGTCGATAGTCCCTTTGAAGCTAAGAACCTGCAAACACTTCGAATCCAACAAAAAATTGAGATTATCCGCGGTGTAATACAGGAATCGATCCAGTTAAAAACGACTAATGGAGCGCTACAAAATGAAAATTAAACAAAGGGCTGTACCTTATTTAACCCGCATAATTTTTACTCTGGTTTTCTGCTTCAGCAATCTTAGCGTTCATGCTGGTGGGCCAAGCATGAAAGAGGGCAGTGCAGAAAAGATCCCTATCTATAAGTCGCGCAACTTAAAAATTAAAGATCATATTCAGCGTATCTCAATCGGGAGTGCTGAGATAGCCGATATTCTTATTTTAAAATCCAATGAGCTCTATGTGCTGGGAAAAGCGTTAGGTACAACCAACATAATGGTTTGGGATGAAAATGACAAGATTATAGACATTATCAATATAGAAGTGACCCACGACTTAAACACTTTACGTGAACGTTTCTATCATTATTTACCCGATCAAAAAATTGGCATTGAATCTTCCCAGGGGCAGTTAGTATTAAGTGGTCAAGCATCCTCCCTGGAAAAAATGAACTCTGCCGTTGAACTTGCCAGAGGATTTTCCGATGCAGCAAGCGTCGGTGATCGCAAAAGTGAGGTGTTAAACATGATGTCCGTCGGTGGTGGCCATCAAGTAATGCTCGAAGTGACAGTTGCAGAAGTGCAAAGTGAAGTTGCTCGCCAGTTGGATACTCGAATGATATTAGCGGGCTTTGGCAGTAAGGGGGGCGGGGGCATTGTCAGTGGTGGAGATCTTTTCGATGCGCTGGGTGATGGTGCATCAAAAGGTCTTTTTGGTACCTATTTTAACAGTGATATGCTCTTTAGTTTTGCTTTAGATGTTGCCAAACAACATGGCTTGGCCAAAATATTAGCCGAGCCTAATATTACGGCACTGAGTGGTCAGCAGGCAGAATTTTTATCGGGTGGTGAGTTTCCAATTCCAGTGCCAAATGAAGATGGAGTTACTATTGAATATAGAGACTTTGGTGTCGGCGTTAGCTTTGTGCCAACCGTCTTAGATTCAGGAAAAATAAATCTCAACCTTAAAGTACTGGTCAGTGAATTGAGTAGCAGTAATACACTTGCAATTAACCTTTCAGGTACGGACACCTCCTTTACTGTGCCTTCCATCGTTAAACGAACCACTTCAACAACGGTTGAATTAGGTGACGGTCAAACCATTGCGATTGGCGGACTGATCAGTGATAACCTCAGAGAAACAGTTGATAAAATACCGGGTTTTGGCGATATTCCGGTGCTCGGGCAGCTGTTTCGCAGCCAGGCATATATCAAAGGTCAAACAGAGCTGGTGATCATGGTAACACCAAGGCTTGTCCGTCCATTTAATAAAGAAGGGATTGCCTTACCGACAGATAATTTTGTGTCCGCATCGGATCGGGACTTTTATTTATTAGGCACAATGACCAAGCGTAATCTGGCAAAAAAAACCAACACCTCTCCTAATCTTGCCGAAAATATTAGCGCAGATATGCTGACTAATAGTGGTGGTACGCAGGAAAAATATGGTCAGGAATTATAAGTAAAACTAAAACAGAGGGTTAAGTCATGAAAATATTTAAAAATTCAATCTGTCTGTCGTTTTTAATTTTTGCTCTTTCTGCCTGCATTAACAGTAATAATCGCGAATATGGCCTATCAGGCACTTATGCCGAAATCAATAAAATGCAGATGTTAGATCCCATGGCGCCGGAAAATAATGCCGGGGTGGTTAACTCTCTGGAAGGAAATGTCGCATACAAGGTAATCAAGGAGTATCAGGGAAGTACCTCTGCACCTAAAGAAGGCCGAGCTATTTCAATAGCAGAGTAGTATCCGGAACTAACAAGGTGATGTTTATGAATAACGTTGCAAAAAAATATTATCACGGTCAATTACTTAAAAAACAACAGGGTAATATCCTGGTGATGTTTACTATTGGCCTGTTTGCCTTTATTGCAATGATGGCTTTAGCCTTGGATGGTGGACATCTGTTGCTTAATAAAACCCGCCTGCAAAATTTTGCCGATTCATCAGCGTTACACTCGGCTGTTGTCCTAGATTTAGGTGGCAGTCATTTTGAAGCGAGAGCAGCCGTGGTCGAGATATTAAGCAAAAATCTTGCTCATAGTGAAAATTTCGAAATTAAAGAGGGTCTAAATGATTTTACAAATCAGGTGCGTGTTGATTTTTCAATGCGCGCAGATCCTTTTATAAGCTCAACCGATCAAGATGCGCATTATGTAAAAGTTGAGTTTCTTAATGTTAATTTAAATAATTTCTTTGCTGATTTGCTGAGTTTTAATAAACAGGTCTCTGCGGTCGCGCTGGCGGGACCAAGTACCGCGATAGAAGAGTGCCCCACCGATTTAGTGCCTATGCTGATTTGTAGTGATCCCAATTATACGGGAGCAGAGCCTAACGTTTTTGGTTTACCCATAGAAAAACTCTATGCAATGAAATCCGGCTCTGCTTCTGCAAGCGACCCTGTTATTGGGCCTGGCAATTTCCAATTGCTTCGTTTGGGTGATAGTACCGGCGGTGCAGAGATCAGAACGGCGATGGCTGGTTCCCCCTTTACCAATGCGACTAATTGTGCAGCCACACTGGGAGTGGATGATACTGTGGAGACTGAACCGGGTGATAAAGTCGGGCCTGCTTCACAGGGGATAAATACCCGCTTAGGTAATTATGCCGGTACTATGAAGCAAGACGCAGATCTCTATCCTGCTGATTGGAATACCTGTCAGGGAGAAAATAGGGTTGCGGTTTATACAAAAAAACAGGCAAAAGATGCAACGGCCGCATCAGCTGAAACAGACACACCGATAGTGTATCAGGCTGGTGATATTAACCCAGATACGATAGATAATGCTTATCGTCACGATCAATATATTAGTGACTCACTTTCTTGCAGCAATACAGTTAATGGTTCTTCTGCTACTGGTGATGTTGTTACCGTATCGGAAAATGTATCAACGAGTGGCTTTGAACGAAGAATGTTAAAACTGGTTATTGGAGACTGTACCGGGAAAGATAATGGCGCAACGGATATACCCGTTGTGGGGTTGGGCTGTTTTTTCTTAACCCAAACAATGGGCGGCGGCAGTGATGATTTTATTATCGGTGAATTTACCGGGGACTGCAGTTCTGTGGGGAAACCCTCCGGGGTTGCAGAGAACACCCCGGGCCCCTATACAATAGTACTTTATCATGTGCCCGGCAGCAAGGATTCCTAGGGGGAGTTATGGGTAAGAAGTTAAAACAAAATCAAAAGGGCTTAGCGGCAATAGAGCTGACATTGTTATTACCTTTTTTACTGTTTTCTTTATTTGTTGTGACCGAATTTGCGCGGGTTTTATATCAATATAATGCCTTAAACAAGGTGGTTAGAAATGCTTCCCGCTATATTATTGCTAACCCTGAATTCAGCTCAGCTAATGGCAATATTGTGACCAATGCGACAAGGATTAAGGCAGAACATTTGTTGATCTACGGTGATTTGGCCAGTACACAAGAAATATTACCTAATCTATCCGCAATCACTTTTAACGTTTATGTCGTAGATGAATTTATAACTGTGGAGGCAAGTTATCCGTGGCAGCCGATATTCACCGACTCTTTACCTAAGTTTGCCAGCAGTGGCAGTTATAATTTAAATTTTCCTTTAGTGACCAGATATACGATGAGGGTATTGCCATGATCACTAAAATCAAACAAAAAGGAGTTTATGCAGTTGAGTTTGCCATTGTTGGATCACTGTTTTTTGTATTTTTTTTTGCAGTGATTGAATTTGCCCTGGTCATTTTTACTTGGGATGTGCTGACTGAAGTTTCTCGGCGCGGTGCACGATTAGCAACGGTATGCCACGTACCAAGGCAATCCATGGATGTGACCTCACCGGATTTTCGATTAATCAGTGCTTCAGTTAAACCCAATGAGGTATTAACTGCCGCAATATTTTCTGACGCAATAGATGAAGATTCTAATATGATTGGCCACTTAGGACAGGATAACCTTGAAATCTCTTATTTGGATTATGCCGGTAATACGGCGACAACTTTTGCTCAAATTAGCCTTGTTCGTGCCAAAATAATCAATTATCAGCATCCAATGTTTATTCCTTTCTTCACTATTACCCTTAACTCACCGAGTTTTTCAACAACTTTACCGCGAGAAAGCCTTGGAGTCACAAGATACGGCTACACATGCAATGGAACGCCACTTTAAGAAGGTTTAATTATCATGGAAAAAAATACGCTAAAAATAACCTCGATATTAAAAGAACCAGCGGAAAATTCTTCTTTAATGGTTAATGAATCACTAAATTTTTCACTACCTTTTTTGGTCAATAGTCTATTAGTTTGTGCTGATCCGTTGCGCAGAGAGCAACTGCAGGGCTACTTAAAATCAGTAAAAAACTTAGTTGTGAAAATGGAGCCAAAAATCAACTTTATTGAAAATGATATTAAAATGGTGCTCTTAGTTTATTGTGATGATGATCAGCAAATTTGCGCCGGTATGGAAAAGTCTGCAGCGCAGCACATTCCTGCTTTATTAATAGGTGATGATATTTCTCCGGTCTTGATGCGAAAAGCAATGCAGCAACAGGTTAAAGACTTTATTCCTTTAGCCAATTTTAGTGAAGAAATAGGGCCTGCCTTATTATTATTAATGGAAAAAATTTCAGCCGATATAAAAATGGCGCCGGTGGTGAGTATTATTAATGGTAAAGGCGGATCTGGGGCAAGTTTTATTACCGATTGCCTGGGGCGCATTTGTGCCGAGCAAACCCATGACAATATAGCCCTGTATGATGGTGACTTTCAACATGGAACCTTAGCGGCTATGTCCGGCTTAGAGCCTGAATATTTCCTGACGAATGCGTTACAAGAGGTCCACGAATTAGATGCGCTGGCGATTAAATCAATAATGTGCTCAAGTGGGAATTTGAGTTTGCTGCCGGTCAAACCTTATTCCCACCTCTCTGATATTGGTACAATAAATGCTAATGATTTGAGTTTGTTAATAAATAAAATCCGCAGCAGTTACCAGTTGGTGATTGCGGATCTTTCGCGTGGCTTGGATACTTATAGTCTCCCAATCCTTGATATTTCGAATGTGATATTAGTCGTTGTACAACAAAATATTATCAGTATCCGCGAAGCGAAAGAGTTAGTGTCGCAAATGAAAATTCGTCTGGGCATAAAACCCGAGCGAATTCATCTGCTGGTGAACCGCTTTTCAAGTAAACACAGCACTATTAGTATTGAAGAGATAAAAAAAGCGGTGGGCATCGAATTGGCCTTTGTCATACATAATAATTATGAGCTGGCCAGTGCCTGTACTGATTTGGGTAAATCCATACAACAGGCTAATAATCCCAAACAAATAAAAAAAGATTTTGAACAAATAGTCTCAAAGTTGATCCCCATCTCTATTAAAAAAAGTGCAGCTTCGAAAGGCTTTTGGTCTCGTTTTTCGTTCAACTCAAACAAGGAATAAATGATGGAATCCTTAAAAAATAAAGAGCAACCGGCATATGACGTAATGAGCCAGCAGGATTTGCAGATTAAGCAAGAAACCTTTGCAAAGCTGTTAAAAATGTTGGATTTATCTGTTTTAGAAACCTTAGATGATAAAAATGCCCGCGCACAAATTACTGAAATTTGCCATCAATTACTTAATGAAATAACCAGACCGTTAAACTTACTTTCGCGGCAAAAAATTATCAAACTCATTATTGATGAAGTATTAGGCTTAGGTCCATTAGAGGCGTTATTAGCGGATCCCTCCATTTCAGATATTTTAGTGAATAACTTTGATAATATCTTTGTTGAACGCTTTGGTAAATTAGAGAAAGTCCCGGTTACTTTTTATGATAATCGTCATCTACTTAATATTATTGACCGTATCGTCTCTCGTGTTGGTCGCAGAATTGATGAATCATCGCCTATGGTGGACGCCCGTCTGCAGGATGGCTCGCGTATTAATGCCATTATTCCGCCTTTGGCGCTCGATGGCCCGTGTTTATCGATTCGCCGTTTTGCTGTTGATAAATTAACCGCAGAGCAACTGATTGCCTATGGGTCGATGAGTAAAGAGATGGGGCAATTTATTCAAGCCATTATTGTGGGTAAATTAAATGTCCTCATATCAGGGGGGACAGGCAGTGGTAAAACCACATTGTTAAATATTTTATCCGGTTATATTCCTGAAAATGAACGCATTATTACCATTGAAGATTCTGCTGAATTACAACTTCAGCAACCCCATACTGTCCGTCTTGAAACCCGTATCGCTAATATTGAAGGAAAAGGTGAGATATTACAGCGCGATTTGGTGAAAAACTGCTTACGTATGCGGCCCGATAGAATTGTTATCGGTGAAGTAAGGGGAGCTGAGGCTATCGATATGTTAGCTGCAATGAATACCGGTCATGAAGGTTCTTTAACGACACTGCATGCTAATACGCCAAGGGATGCATTAGGCCGGATGGAGAATATGGTCTGCATGGCGGGTTTTGATATGCCGATTAAAAATATTCGTGCGCAAATTGCATCGGCTATTAATGTGGTTATTCAATTACAGCGTCATGAAGATGGCTGCCGGCGTATCACCAGTGTGCAGGAAATTAACGGTATGGAAGGGGAAATTATCACCATGTCTGAAATTTTTAAATTTGAAAGAACCGCTAAAGATGGCGATGGCAATATTCAAGGTAACTATAAAGCGACCGGGATAGTGCCTAATTTTAATAACCAGCTGAAGTTAAAAGGGATAGATTTACCTAATACCGTTTATGGTGTTGATTATAATATCGCTAATTTTTAGGGGGCTGTATGACAAATGAAATATGGTTTTTAATTTTAACATTTGCCGCGGTTATTTTTTTATTTCAATCGTTATTTGTCTCTGTTTACAGTCCGCAAAAGACTAAAACACGGTTATTAAGGAAGCATCTTAAAAAAATTTCAGCAGATGGCTCTGAGCAGCAAACCGATTTGGTTCTTAATAAAAAATTAGAAAAACTGCCCAACTTACTTCGATCATTGGAAGAGATTGAGTACATAAAAAATTTAACCTATAAATTACAATTAGCGGGTTACAAAATGCTTGGCCACCAATATGCTTTTCTGGCTATATTGGTCTCTGCACTGCTAGCGCCGATAGTCTGGCATTATATACGTGACCCTCTGTTTGTCTTGGTGGGTATTTTTGTGGTTTTATTTGTATTTAACCAGCAGTTAAACCGAGCAATGAATAACCGTCTTGAAAAAATTGAAGAGCAGTTTCCAGAAGCCCTTGATGTTCTAAGAAGAGGGTTGCAGGCGGGGTATGCTTTCTCCGAAGCCTTAAAATTGGTTTATGAAGAAACTCAAGGTGAGTTATCTAAAGAATTTTATATTTTATTTAGCCAAATTAACTTTGGAACCGATGTTAAAACATCCCTTTTAATTTTCGTGCAACGTGTCCCCATCACATCGGCAATGGCCTTTGCCAGCGCAGTCAGTATTCAAAAGGAAACCGGGGGTAACTTAGCGGAGAAAATTGAAGGTCTTGCAAAAATTATTCGCCAACGCTTTGCCTTTAAACGTCGGGTTAGAACGCTGTCGGCAGAAGGGCGCCTTTCCGGTTGGGTGTTGGTATTGACACCTTTTGCTCTGTTTGCCGTATTGTATATAAGTTCCCCTAGTTATGTCGCCACATTAACTAACACCCCGGAGGGCGTGGTTTTATTAAAATGGGGTGGTTTAGGGATGTTATTGGGCACTTTTTGGATAAGTAAATTGATAAAAATTGATTTATAAAAAAGAGAGACATTATGGAATATATTCTCAGTTTAATTAATAGTTATGTCAGTGATCCTCAATATGCAGAATGGTTACTTTACGGGCTAGCTGCTGCTGGTGGCATAACCTTTGCTGTTGCCTTAAGTTTATTGTTTTCAGGCATCTACTCACCGATTAAATTACAGCTACAGAAAATGGGCAAAGGAGATCTGGTTTATTCGGGAAACAGCACGGGTTTTAATCAATCATTAGAGCATTCACTGAGCAAACTACCTTTTGCTCGACGTAAATTCGGGGGGGATAATAAAACTAAACGTTTGTTAATTCATGCCGGATTTCAATCTCAAAACGCTTTAAATGTTTATAACGCGTTGAAATTGATTTTTGTACTAATTTCAATAGGCATTGCTATTGTTGTTAATAGATTATTTACTGATTTTTCCAGTACGCTCAGTTTTTATCTTTTTGTTTTCATTATAGGCATTGCTTATCTGTCACCTGGATTAATTCTTACCTATATTGCAAGTTCCCGAATACAAAAATTGCGCAGATTTTTCCCCGATGCACTAGACCTGTTAGTTGTCTGCTGTGAATCCGGTTTAGGTTTGTTAGAAGCTTTTCAGCGAGTGGGCAATGAACTTGAATTTGCTCACATGGAACTTTCTAAAGAGCTAACCTTAGTCTGTAGTAAAGTGCGAGCAGGCTATTCTATGCAGGATGCATTGCATGAGTTTTCTGAGCGTACCGGTCTTGAAGATATTCGCGGGTTAAACTCAGTGATAGTGCAAAGTTTAAAGCTGGGTACGGGAATAGCTGCTACCTTAAGAATTTATGCGGACGAATATAGAGATAAAAGGTTACAGGAAGTTGAAGAAAAAGCCGCAAAAATAGGGGTTAAAATGATCTTTCCGATGATGTGCTGCATCTGGCCTTCATTTTTTATCGTTGCTATTGGACCTGCTGTACTGAAAGTGATGGCCGTCTGGGATAAAGCTTTTTAGGGGAATTTATGAATAATGGAACAGCTAGATTAAGTTTTTATCTGAAAGCGAGCGTTTTAGTTTTAACACTGGGTATTTTTGGTTGTAGCACGTCGGGTCAAAATCAGGGGATAGCAGCATCGAAAACCCCAACGTCAGAAGAACTCTCTAAATTGGCATTGGCTGCAGAGCAAAAAGGAGATCTTGAGCAGGCATTATTTTATTATATTAAAGCGTTAGAAATGGATCCTGCAGATACTGAGCTGTTAATTGGAATTGCGCATCTTCATGAGCTGCGCAATGATAAATCGATTGCCACTCGTGCTTATTTAGAAGCGCTCAAAATTGATCCGACTTTGGCTATTGCTCACCAAAACTTGGGCATTGTGGAACTGCAAAATAGGAGGTATGAGCGAGCTAAAATCCATTTGCAGCAAGCCGTGATATTAGATCAGCAACGTCTTAGCAAGCTAGGTGGTATAAAAAAAAGCGGTTACTACGATCTGGATATAGAATCTCTAACAAAGTCCTATAATGCTTCTGGTGTGTTAGAAGATATGAATGGCAACTTTGCATTAGCCCAGACTTATTACAACTTAATATTAAACATGGGTGAAAAGTCTTCCAATGTTTTATCAAATATTGGTTATTCCTATTATTTAATGGGTGAGTTGAGTAAGGCTGAACATTATTATAAAAAAGCAATTAATCTAGATCCTGGATTTAAGCGCGCCTGGACTAATTTAGGTTTGTTATATGTCAGAAAAAATCAATATAGCCGGGCCATTCAAACTTTTAAACAAGTGATGAACGACTTTGAAGCTTATAATGATCTGGGGTATTTTGTTATGCTCGAGGGTAACTTAGATGAAGCTGAATATTTTTTTCAAAAAGCAATTGATTTATCACCAAGCTATTATAAAAAAGCTAATTCAAATTTAAATTTGCTGCAGTTAAAGAAAAGGGAGTTATGGTTGGCGCAACAAGAAGCTAATGGTCTGAAAATACCGCAATCAGACACCAGAATGTTAATGCTAGAGTAATACATAACGGCTGGCTAAATTAAGTTAGCCTTTAAATTTGTATATTCAGTATGGTGATCCTGTTGGGGCTAATAGCCCTAATGCATCAATTCTAATTCCTTTCTCTTAACCCATTTTAAAGAAAAGCCACCTACACTCAATATATATATAGAAGAACGATGCGTTAATAAAGGAATAAAGAAGGCTAATATACATTCCAAGAAACACAAAAAGCAGATTCTTGTTTAAATAGTCTATATTTAAAACGGTTTGTTTATTAAGTAATCGTTCGCGCATTTTATTGAAATAATAGTCAATAAAGCCCTTGCCAACGTGATCAAAATCTCTATAATGCGCCCCACGGAAACGGGAAAGACGCAAGTCAAACCGGTTACTTAGAACGATAGAGGTTAAGTTTTTAATAACGTATCACGTTGATTAAAAACATTAAAAATAATCATTGACATCGTTTGCAGGTAGCGTAATATATGCACCTCGCCGAAAGGCACGCTCTTTAACAATTTAATCAAACAATCTGTGTGGACACTTATTGTTGATGTGATTTCAAAAAAATCAAAGTCCTTTCTTGTAAAGGCAGTAACTTTTCACTTCGTGAATAGATTGCTCATCAATAAAAGTGACACACGAATAAATTTATTTATTCAGAATAATAAGTTATTCATTATTTTTATACCGAAGTTTTTATACCTAGGTACTGAAATGAAGAGTAATTAGTTTTAGTCAGTTATATTGAGTCGCAGCGCAAGCTGCAAATTAAACTTTAAATTGAAGAGTTTGATCATGGCTCAGATTGAACGCTGGCGGCAGGCTTAACACATGCAA
>JBLHWW010000064.1:0-19428 GCA_047629075.1 Psychromonas sp.
ATGAACGACGAACGCAGCGGGAAACACAATGATAATAAGGCGTATCAATTAAACTGACTTGGCTTTTTCGAGACTGTGGCATAACTCACCGACCTGAATCAAGATGAAACACCTTATAAGTTTAGAACAGTTCAAAAAACAGGCGATCTTATGATGGGTGTCTTGTTAATTCCCTCTTAATTTTCCCTTTATGATGGGTGTCTTGTTAATTCTCCTCTATTATTGTTTTAGTACGCGGAAAACTAAGATCTGACAAGAAAATAAAACGAATTTATGAACGAGATAGCTGAATTCGTTCTCTTGTTAAGCTGTAATCAACGCCAGACATTCGCGCAATCGCATCAAGCTTATCACTATTGATTTTACCATCAAGTACAGCATCATCGGCAACATGCACGGCAACGACATCGCCTAAAATCAAATGTCCGGACAAAGCCTGATCACCTAGATCAACGATTTTATTCAATTTACATTCAAAACTCACCACAGCATTAGCAACTCGTGGCGGCTTAACAAAACACGATTCAGCTTTTTTAATACCGGCATATTCAAACTCATCAGTACCATGAGCTAGGTTATGGCAGCTTTTATTCATCACTTCTAAATGTGATGCACTCACAGTGTTTATTACAAACTCCCCTTGCTCACGAATATTCCTAAGCGTGTCTTTAGCCTGAGCATCTTGGTTGTACATTGGGTTAAAACAAAGAATAGGAGGGTTGGCACTCGCAACAGTAAAAAAAGAAAAAGGGGCTAAATTGACATCTCCATCAGCAGATATACTAGAAACCCAAGCTATAGGACGAGGTAATATACCGCCAATGAGTAGCTTATAATTTTCTTGTGGGGTTAAGTTGGCAGTTTCAAAGCGCACCATAAATCCTTAATGCAATATAATTTTTAACATCATATCAATTCAATGGATACAAAACGAGCAAATAAAAAAATCCCCAACCATTTCATAAACAAGGTGAGCACTTTACTGTGCAATATGAAAATAATCGATGTGCCTAAGAGCAAATGGAGTCGTGTCTTGCCTTTTATCTTAATATTCATTTTTAATTCGCTATAGGGGTGAAGTACCTTAGCGAAAAAGTTCAAGCAGTGCATGATCATTCACATCGACTTTACTGGTAAGGAACTTCGATTTTGCTCGTTATGCGAGAAAGCGAGCAAAATGAGGCAGTATAAACAGATTAATAGAGCAAAATATCTATGGCGCTTTGTGATGTGATGGACGCGCCTTGGAAAGATAAGTCGCTAACGCTCCTTTCTACGCCTCAGAAAGGCAAAAGCAAGATGGACCCATCTACGTAATGGGTCCATTAAGCGCAATGTTATAGGGTATATCATTGACAATCTGATTACGCTGGGCACTGCTCCAATTGGGCATTTTTATTATTCATTTGCAGATAACTTAACAGCCACATTATTAAGCCGCCAGTAAATAGTACCGCCGCAACATAACCCGTCGAGTTAGGCAATGCACCTTGTGCGATGACGATGCCGCCCACCCAAGGTCCGATGGCATTAGCAATGTTAAATGCACACTGCACCAAAGCACCTATCATTGCGTGGCCGTTTGGTGATACATCCATCAGCAAGGTTTGAATTAAGGTGGCTAAGCCCAAACTGCAACCAATAAAGAAAATTACCGCATACAATAGCCAAATGTTATGGCTGGCACTGACATAGGCGAGGGAAAATATAATCATACACATTAAAGCGATGCCGGTGGTCTTTAAAGCCACACGATCGGCCGCTTTGCCTAATACGTAGTTACCTAATGTACAACCAATACCAAACATCACCATCGCGATTGAAATTGTGTATGCCGGTGTTTCGGTGACCACTAAAATGGTGTCGGCAATATAAGTGTAAATACAAAATACGCCGCCAAAGCCAATAATCACAATGCCTAGAATTGACCAGACCAATTTATTTTTCAACACGCCAAATTCATTGATTAAATTTGACGGCTGGCTGTTTTCTATTTTAGGGACCACCACATATACGCACACCAGTGCCACTAAGGCGAGAGCAGATGGACCCGCTAAACAATAACGCCAGCTTAAATTTTGCCCTACTAATGTCACGATAGGCACCCCGACGATAGTCGCAATGGTTAAGCCCATAAACACTTTCGATATATAGCTGGCACGTTTATCTTGTGGGGCAATATCGGCGGCTAATAATATGGCAGCGCCAAAGTAAGCGCCATGGGGCAGGCCACTTAAAAAACGAAACACAATCAGCTCCTCAAGTGTGGTTGCCATGGCACTTAAGCCATTGGCGATAAACATTAATGTTAAAAATATTGCCAAGGCATGGCGTTTTTTCATGTTGGCTGTTGTCAGCATTAAAATTGGCGCCCCGACAACAACACCTATCGCGTAAGCACTAATGGCATAACCGCTTTGTGACGGTGTTGAGGAAAATGTTTCGCTGATTAAGGGCAGCATTGGCATCATCGAGAACTCCGATAATCCCAAAATAAAGGTGCCTAATGCTAATACCAGTAAAATGGCGGTGGTATTCAGTTGGCTAGGTAACGTTGCAGCTGGTGTCATAAAAATCCTGTAGGTGATCAAAGAGAAATAGTGATGGGTACAATTTAACTGCGAAGTATATAGCGATAGAGACCAGCAACATTAAGGCTTGAAAGTCCTCGATAAATTATCATCTGTCAAAGAAGTGTGCGCGAATTGATCCAAAAATCATCGCAATAATAGTAACGTCGCGATTGGTTGTTTTGGATTATCAACTGTAAGGTGAAAATCACGAGGGTGTATTCTCCCAATGCACGGCAATGTAATCATTACCGTCCATCCTATTATACAAGGCGTTCGGCTTCAGGAATAGATCTAATCTTTTAACTGACCCAACATTTCAGCCAAAAGCTCAGCTAAGTCGGTAGGGAAACGACTCGTGCCTTCGGACCGAAATACGAACATTCATTTTGATGCTCAGTGTGCGTAGTGATTTTTGTAACAAAAGAACTACCACAGAGGGCACAGAGGCGCTGCGCGCTACACAGAGAAAAACGAGTGGTAATCGACATAAGTTCATATAGAGAAAGTTATTGTCTATACGCCTTTTTATCAATGGATTATGGTTTGTCAGGTTGTTAATTTATAATGCAAACTTAAGTCCGAAGACACTCGTCATAAGATTAACATCCACGACTAGTGGTTTATCCTCTACAATCACTCCGGCATTTTTCAAATCTGGATGAATACTCCAAGCGGCTGTCATGTTAGGTCCTTTAACTATCTCAGCATCGATAAGAGCCCATGGTCCGTGACAGATTGAGGCAATGTTTTTTTTGGCTTTATCCATTTCTCTTGCTAACCGTGTCACCCATTTTCTAAAAAAGGCAGTAAAAAGAATAAAAGGCAGGACATTCATGCCTTATATTCTTTTAAATCATAACGTTAAAATAAATATCATACGTCAATCAATTAAACCTTAGCACTACCACTTATACCCGCAACAAAAAACGGACATATAAGCTAATATCGGTCGTTCAAATTGATATTAAAGAACAAAAATCTAAGGCGCTTTGCACCTCAGAAAGCTAACTCGCAAACGCCCGCCCCCTTTATAAAACTAAAAATCAATGGCCAAATTCACTTAGCCACGACGATGCTCGCTTTCGGGAAAAAGCGAGCGTGATTTTTTTCTTCTGGCGCGTTTTGGGGCACTTAGTTCCGGTCGTGAGTGTCAGAAACTGCATAGCTTTAAAATTATTTTACGTTAATCTTACCTTTCATCCCCGCATCCCAATGGCTGGGTCTTAAACAGGCAAAATCGATGCTGCCAGCTTCAATAAACGTCCATATAAGAATGCCCATTTTTCCACTTTCAAGGCTGACGGTATTGAGATCTTGATCTTGCATCTCAGGCATGGTGAGCATCATTTTCGTATGTGCTTTAAGCTCTTCAGCATTATCGATGATAAATTCATCAGTTTTTGGGCAAGGATACCTCCTGCTTTAGCGAGAGGAGGAATTGCTTGCACTCTCCATTTGTTGAGTTAATGTCGTGGTGCGAGATGTTAGCCGCACCGTGTTTTTTTAATATTTGCACTTGCATGTATTTTCTCGCCCAGTATATTTTCTAAAGCAAAATACCCAGTACTGCGTTTACCTTTAACAAAACCAGTGCCTGGTGGCGTTTGAATAAAATCATGCTTTTTAAGGCCAAACAATTTTCCTGTCGGTATTCGTTTTTCACTGCGAACCCCCTTAGTTTTCTGATAATCACCGGAGGCCACATGGCCCTTATGATAGACATGAACAGTAGGCTGAATAATTTCACCTTCCTCACAGCAAATGGCAATAACGTCATTATAATGCGTTTTTGAAAGCTTAAGTATCTGCTCTCGCTTGAATTTTGTCTCAAACCCAAATGTTTCTTCAAAGTCCCATCGCTTGATAAGTTGTGCCTTCACGATGCCAACTTCAGTAGCGTGCTTTGTTGTCGATTTATTGGCTATTAACTCAAACCTCCCGGCATGTAAGTCATTATGACAGGTTTCGCAAAGCACCTTTAGGTTGCAAGGCGTATCCGTTCCGTCTTTAGATCTGAATATTACATGATGCACATGCAGTTTCTTACTGTGTTTTACTTTTCTGCCGCTATGGCACCGGTAATTATCACGATGAAGCACGAATGCTTTTACATTATAAAAACTCTTTTGATTACCATCTTGATAGCCGATTCCAACTACATCAGGATGGGTTATTTTATGAATATCAAAACTGGCGGTTTCCACTTTCCAGAGTGAAATAGGCAGGATTGACTGAACATATTTCTTTTCACGTAAATGTGAATCAACTTTACTGCGAATAGACGGTGCTAATCGATCCGTTTTACGCATTGATGCGCGATTTGCCCATCGAGCAGGGCGATAGCGGCACTTTCTGCCTCTGCGCGTTCTGCGATAGATAGCGCGTTGCTGCATCTTCTTGGATATATCAGTGCGTAATTTAACTTCGCTTTGATATAGCAACTTTCCGTTAGCTGTAGCGGCACAACCGATATTCTCGCTGCCGGTGTCCATGCCGCCAATGATCGGCTGTATAAATACGGTTGTGTCTTCCACCATTTTAATAATGAAAGGCATTCTGTTTTTAACCTTTGCTTTACCTTGTTTAAGCAGCAGTCTTGCGATAGCTGGCTTACAGGGCATTAAAGGCTTCCTTTTTTGTTTAAAACATAAACGAACATCGTTAAATACTCCCTTAATAGGGTTGTGCGTATTTGATTGCTTGAGGCACAATCATAATCCGACTTCCTCTCGACCAGATATTAAGGCTTTAGATGTGGTTGACTGCCCATAACGTTTTAGGGCTGTTTACAGTGCCACGATAGCGCTTCAGACTGAGGCGGCATCCAAAGGTATCTATATCCAAAATATCGTCTACTTACTTATTATCCTCAGTAAGTGGTCTGGTCAACTTAGCTTTTACAAGCTCGCTCCTTTAGGGGCGACGTAATTGACGCTTGAGTTGCCCGGTGTTTTTAATAGAAAAGCGGATTGTTTCACCGGCTTTGACATTAATCTGACTTGGAAAGAAACGCATATTATCGCTCATTACCACCTCGATAGTTCGGTTGACATCGACTGAATAAGCGGGAATTCCCGCACTTGTCACTTTTTCACTATTGTGATCACCAGCATGCTGGATACCGGCAAAGCTTAAGCTAGATAATAGGCTCAATAATAATGGAAGTGTTTTTTTCATATCAATACTACTGTTGAGAGAAGAATGGCCATGTCCTTCTAGATCCCATTCGATTCAAACTGTATTAATAGGTGCGAAATGTTCAGCCATACTCTTAACGTAAATTTTAGCAGATAGTATATGTTTACGGCAACGGCTGGAACTTTATTGCGTAGACTAAAAGGCTGGAGCCCCATACCCTATCTTCTTTTAAATCATTACGGACATTCATTAATAAACGAACCATGCCACCCATTTTTCTAACTGAATAAAATAAAAAAGCGGATTAGTATTTGGTCAATTAGAATCGCCAGCTGTCCAGCTATTTTTACTGCAGGATTATAAAATGCACAATCAATCTATCTACGCAGTGTATTTGGCGGGAAATATAGTGCCCGTAAAGGTACGTGCATTGATCGATTTTGCGGTTTCAGATATTACTTATACCAAAAAAAACAAGTTAAAGAGCAAACTCTTTGTTCAAGAGATTGAATGTTAATTAATGGAATGGGTATTATGTTATCGGTAGGTGTCTTCTATGCAGCGCAAGCTACGGAAACAGGTGCGCAGAGCGCCCCTACGAGCTTAATTCCCATTAAAATCAATAGCTTAATTGTTTATTATTCTCGTAATCAAGGAAGTATATAAAAAGCCAAGTCGCTGTACGCCAACTATTTTGCCGCACAGGCTCTATCAATTTGAGTCTGTAATACCACCAAACACGCGATCAAAATGACCGAGAGGAGCAACTTTAGCATTGGCTTTACGTTGCCGTTTACCATTGTTTGCCACCAGCCACTTTTTCCTTGAACCCGAAATAATGGCCTGGCTGACAATGGCTTCGCGCAGTTCATATTCAAAGGCAACTTCCTGCATTCCACCCTCGGATTTTACTGCCAAACTGTTTAGTGCGATGGGTTTTTCGATAGAATTGATTGATGCACAACTGATAATGCCAATGTCGGCAATAAACTGACCATAAAACACGCCAATGCTGTCACCCACGACATCTCTATCATTAGTGCGAATACGCCCTCCCGGGATCCATGTTTCGATATTATCGTATTGTGATAACAGATGAGCGGCTTCAAAATTATTGGTCACGACTCTAAGCTCGCTATGATTTACCAATTTTTCTGCGATGCAGGCTATCGTGGTGCCTATCCCCAGAAATAATGTACAACCATTAGGGATCGCAGCCACAACAGATTCTGCAATCTGCTGCTTTTCCGCTTGATTGGTCACTTTTCGGGAAACATAGCTGCGGTTAGCCAGGGTGACCGGTAAGCCAACACCACCGTGATGGCGACATGCGAGTCCTACCGCACAGAGTTGATTGATATCCCGGCGGGTAGTTTGTGCAGTGACATTAAAATATTGAGCGAGTTCATCAATAGAGTAATACTCTTGATGATGAATCATATCTATTATTGTCTGCTGACGGAGACTGAGTTTCTGCATGGCTAGAGTGAGGTTCCTGCCTTACGTATTAATTAAAGTTGATTAATTTAAATTTATCGTCTTGATATAGGCTTGTGGCACATCGGTGATCATCATGTCGACCCCCCAATCCCAATGCAGACTAACCTGCTGGGGTGAATTGGGGGTGTAGCAGTAAAGTTGGTAACCACTTTTTTTTATCCATTGTGCTTGTTGTTCCTTCAAAAAAACGTAATTGCAGTGCAGGCTATAAGCTTCAATTTCCGCTAATAACAATAGCGCATTAGCAGGAATTTTTTCTACCAGTAGACCCCGATGAATTTGAGGTTGATGGTATTGCATGTATTTTAATGCCGCTATATTAAAGCTGGAAAATAAGATTTGAGATGCTTCCACATCCACATCGATAATGACTTTTTTAATTTTCTCACAAAGCAGAGCAAGATCATCTTGCGGATAGAGTTTTATCTCAACATTCACTTTGAGGTGCTTATTTTTTGCTAATAAGAGCGTTTCTTTAAGCGTCGGAATACGTTCATCTCGAAATTCTTTTCCAAACCATAATCCGGCATCCAGTGATTTAAGGCTCTCCAAGGTCATGGTTGACACGGCACCAATGCCATCGGTACAGCGCTCAACTGTTTTATCATGAATAACAACGGGCACCTTATCCAGACTCAGCTGGACATCAATTTCAATCCACTCACAACCCAGTTCAGCGGCCTTATTAAAAGCTGCCAGGGTATTTTCCGGCGCCAAACTGGAACCTCCTCGATGCGCGGTTATTTTCATTATTCTTCCAATAATTAATTAATTAAACGTAAACCCTAACAAAACTTTATGACCGTTTCATTTCACCTGAACATCATTGCGAACATAAAATACGTTCAGTTAAGTTCAATAAAGCGTAATTAAAGTGTCATTGAAGTGTAATCAACTTTCTTTATTCTTCAAATGAACATTAAATCAGTGGAGGGTGGACAAATAAGCACACTGCTCCTTTAAATAATAACTTAATATGAGAAAGGAAATTATATGTCTGTTAAATACCTCACTGGGTTGGCGGTAGCGGCAACATTATTGAGTGCGCAAGTTCATGCTACAACCGAGGTTGAGTGGTGGCATGCAATGGGCGGAAATTTAGGCCAAAAAGTAAATGAAATTGCTGCTGATTTTAATAAAAGCCAATCCGACTATGAAATCAAACCCGTTTATAAAGGCAGCTACGCTGAGACAATGACCAGTGCTATTGCCGCATTTCGAGCGCAACAGCAACCTGCTATTGTGCAAATCTTTGAAGTAGGCACCGCCACTATGATGGGGGCAGAGCAAGCCATTTATCCCATTCATGAATTGATGAAAGAGACTAATGAGTCTTTTAATCCCGACAATTATTTATCTGCAGTGACCGGCTATTACACCACAAATGACGGGAAAATGTTGTCCATGCCGTTTAATAGTTCGACCCCTGTTCTGTATTACAACAAAGCAATGTTTAAAAAAGCAGGTATTAAATCAGCACCCAAAACATGGCAAGAGATGGAAGATGTCTCTGTTAAGTTATTAGCATCGGGTGCCCAATGCGGTTTTAGCACCACATGGCAGTCCTGGACACAAATCGAAAACTTTGGTGCCCGCAACAATATTGCGCTTGCTGATAACAACAATGGATTTGATGGCTTAGACACAAAATTTAAATTCAATAGCGCGCCTTTTGTGGCGCATATAGCACAAATGGCCAAATGGTCAGAATCTGGAATATTTAAATACGGTGGCCGTCAATCAAAAGGTATGCCGTTGTTTTACACGCAGGAATGTGCAATGACCATGGGCTCATCGGCCGGCCTTGCGGGTATTCAAGAAAATATGAAAGATATAGACGTAGGTGTTGCCGAACTGCCTTTTGATGACACGCTTATTTCAACACCACAAAATACAATTATTGGTGGTGCTTCATTATGGGTCTTACGCGGGCATTCAAGCGAACAATATAAAGGAGTGGCTGAATTTTTCACTTACCTGTCAAGTCCAAAGGTGCAAGCAGATTGGCATCAGTTTACCGGATATTTACCCATTACTAAGCAGGCGTACAAGCTGACCCAGCAGCAGGGATTCTATAAAATGCATCCTGGTACGGAAACGGCGGTTATTCAAATGACGTCAACCAAGCCTACTGTTAATTCCAAGGGAATTCGTTTTGGCAATTTCCTGCAGACACGTGACATTATCAATGAAGAGTTAGAATCAGTCTGGTCTGGCGATCAATCAGCTCAAGCCGCACTGAATAATGCTGTGCGTCTTGGTAATGAGCAGTTGCGACGCTTTGAACGTACTAAGTAACAGATAGCTTAATATTTTATCGCCATTTTTATTAACAGAGTGGCGATATTTTACTTCCTAACTATAAACATCACTATCAACATGACCATAAAACTGTGGAACATCTATGTCATCGCAAGCTGTATTTAAAAATAAATGGTTACCCGTTGCACTTATTAGTCCGCAACTGTTGATTACTGCGGTATTTTTTCTTTGGCCTGCCGGACAAGCCATTTTTCAGTCATTTCAGCTGGAGGACCCCTTTGGGTTGAGCCATGAATTTGTCGGTCTGGAAAATTTTATCCACCTGTATAGCGACAGTAATTATCTTGATTCCTTATTCACTACTCTTAAATTTAGTATCAGTGTCGCTTTTCTGGCAATGATCAGTGCCTTGATATTATCGGCCTTTGCCGAACATATCGTTCGAGGTTCAATGTTTTACCGTACCTTTCTTATTTGGCCCTATGCCGTTGCGCCCCTTGTGGCGGGATCGCTCTGGTTGTTTTTATTTGATCCCACCATAGGCGTTGTGGCAGAACTATTACAATGGTTTGGGGTTAACTGGAATCCGACACTCAACAGCGCACATGCTATGTGGATGGTGATTATCACATCGACCTGGAAACAAATTAGTTACAACTTTTTATTTTTCCTTGCCGCATTACAATCTGTTCCAAAATCGCTGCATGAAGCGGCGGCCATTGACGGCAGTGGCCCGGTAAAACGCTTTATCACTATCAGCTTTCCGTTGATTTCACCCACCAGCTTTTTCCTACTAGTGATTAATTTTGTCTATGCGTTTTTCGATACCTTCGCGATTATTCATGCAATGACTCAGGGAGGACCCGGCAGAAGTACTTCGACGCTGGTATATAAAGTCTATAACGATGGTTTTATCGGCCTAAATTTAGGCTCCTCAGCAGCTCAATCGGTTATTTTAATGATAATGGTGGCGCTCTTAACCGTATTCCAATTTAAATACATAGAAAAAAAGGTAGCCTACTAATGGTAGAACGAAGACCCCTCTTTTCGCTGTTTTGCCATATTATTTTAATTCTTGGCATTCTTTCAATTGCTTTCCCCGTGTGGGTAGCATTGGTTGCTACCACCCACGAAAACACCGCCTTTGCAACGGGTACACCGCTTTGGTTTGGGGATCTCGGATTTAGCGTGTTTTCCGATCTACTCAGCAACCAAAGTACGTTTAATAATTCACAACTGCCAATCACCCATATGCTGTTTAATTCCATGGTGATGGCGCTGTGTATTACCGTGGGCAAGCTAACGATTTCAATAATGTCGGCTTACGCGGTGGTTTTTTTCCGGTTTCCAGGCCGTATGTTCGCCTTTTGGATTATTTTCTTCACTCTGATGCTGCCCGTTGAAGTGCGTATAATCCCAACCTTTGAGGTTATTACCAACTTGAATATGCTTAATTCATTCTCAGGGTTGACCATTCCCCTGATTGCCAGTGCAACCGCTACCTTTTTATTCAGACAGTTCTTTTTAACCGTCCCTAAAGAATTGTTCGAGGCGGCGCGCATTGATGGTGCCGGCCCTATTCGATTTTTTATTGATATATTGTTGCCGCTTTCTCGGACTAATATCGCAGCACTCTTTGTTATTACTTTTATTTATGGCTGGAATCAGTATTTATGGCCGCTGCTGATCACCACAGATGTTCAGTACTACACCATAGTGATGGGCATTAAACAGATGCTCGGTGTCGTTGATGGTCTGATTGAATGGAATAAAATTATGGCCACCACCATTATAGCCATGCTGCCGCCTGTTATTGTGGTTATTGCTATGCAGAAAGCCTTTGTTAAAGGCCTTGTAGATTCGGAGAAATAAATGTCAACGTTAACACTTTCAAATATTACAAAATCCTATTCAAATGGTTATCAAGCTGTCCATAAAATCAGTTTGAATATCGAAGAGGGTGAAATGGTTGTCCTTGTTGGGCCAAGCGGTTGCGGGAAATCGACCTTACTGCGAATGATTGCAGGGCTTGAAGAAATCACCTCGGGTAATCTTAAAATAGATGATTGCCTGGTTAATAATCTCGAGCCAAGCGAACGAGATATTGCGATGGTATTTCAAAACTACGCGCTTTATCCTCATATGTCTGTTTATAACAATATGGCCTATGGGCTGCGTAACCGTAAAACCCCAAAAGCGGATATTCAGCGCATTGTCAACGACACCGCTGAAATGTTAGAAATCGATCATCTGCTTGAACGAAAACCAAAACAACTCTCCGGGGGGCAAAGGCAACGTGTTGCTATGGGGCGGGCGATTGTGCGTAAGCCAAAAATATTCCTGTTTGATGAGCCGCTTTCTAATCTGGATGCTAAATTAAGAGTTCAAATGAGACTGCAGATCAAGAAATTGCAACGCAGACTCGCAACCACTTCGGTGTACGTCACACACGATCAGGTCGAAGCCATGACCCTTGCCGACAAACTGGTGGTGCTTAATCAAGGTACAGTCGAGCAAGTGGGCACACCACTGGAGATTTACGACAATCCGGCTTCGGTGTTTGTGGCGACCTTCATCGGCTCACCGGCAATGAATATTCTCGATGCAAAGGTGACCAATGAAGGTCTTCAACTGGGTTATTCATTATCCCCCATCGATACTCAATCTTTAAAACCGGGTGATATAAAGTTAGGGCTTCGCCCTGAACATATCAACATTGTTGAAAAAGCGCCCTGGTTTGAAGTCGAAGTTGAGCTTGTCGAATCGTTAGGGGCAGATCTTCTGCTTTACTGTAAAACGCTTTACCATAAAACAATGGATGACACCGCTCAAAGTCTGGTTGTGCGTGCTGAAGGACACAGTAAAATTGAAATTGGAGATATCCTCGGACTTGATATCGACCAGAAACATCTGCATTTATTTGATGCCGACACATCAAAACACATTAATATTGATCTCAAAATGAACAGTAAAAGAGAGCTTCTGTATGCCTAAGCCTAAATATCGGTTACTCAAGCAAGCGCGATTAAATGGTTATTAACTGACGTTGACGACACCTAAACTTGGCAGGGAAAGCTGCCATTCGAAACGCTGATTGCACTTGATAAACTCACGGCAGCCGGGGTAAATATCGTAGCAATAACGGGGGCTTCTGCCGGCTGGCGCGATCAGATAGCCAGACTTTGGCCTGTTCATGGCGTGATCGGTAAAAATGGGCAACTTCTTTACAACTGCGTTGCGGATTTTGTTTTTATTCTGGGCTGCATCAACCGAAACTCGAGACGGTTTTTGTGCTTGTGCAAAAGAGAATCTAGTGTCAGGTTTAGCGCAAGTTGTTGGTGTCCAGGTCAAAATTAAAAATAGCAAATAAGTACATGAATTCGTTGCATATAATCGAGTTCTCCAGATCCACTCTGCCTTAATGAAGAACCTAAACAACCATGCGAACAACCATTAATTACACTCGCTATAATTTAATGTAAAAGCACCAACCATGCCACCCATTTTTATAACTTCCCTTCTGTTCAGATAGATAAGCTTTAGCTGCTGAGTCAGGCCTATCCTAATCAAGCCTAAAGCGACAGACTCTGTTTATCTTTAATGCAAGACAACAACATGTAGGTGTGTAGGCCAGAGATAAAACTCACCTGAAAGGTGTTGTTTAGCAGAATGTTAAACTCATTCATGGTTTTGCAGTGCACCCTCAACATAAAGTCGTACTCGCCAGTGATCGAATAACACTCATGGATTACCGGGGTGTGCTGAATCAGTTCAATAGTCTTTTCCCGAGCGTTCACTTCACTTTTCCTGTACTGAACCATGATGGCAGCAGATACACCTATTCCGGCTTTTCCTTTATTTAGAATGGCGGCATAGTGGTCGATCACTCCGGCATCTTCCAGCCTTTTTAAGCGACGGAAACACTGGGAAGAAGATAGGCCAACTTTCTCGGCCAGCTCCAGCCGAGGGATCTGGCTGTTCTCCTGTAACAGGTTGATAATGCTAATGTCATATTTATCTACAACCATCTCTTGCATGATTTAACGCTCTTAATTAAGTTTTATGCAATTATAGTTGCATGGATGATAGTTTTGCAAACCCATCTTGCTAAGACAGTGTCATCGCTTTTGGGATATATTTATACATAATTATTATTTACTTTTTCAAGGAAATCTCTATGAATATGGCACTGTTGGGTATCTTTATTCCCACCTTCTTTTTTGTTTCCATCACACCAGGTATGTGTATGACCATGGCCATGAGTCTGGGTATGAGCATCGGTTATCGACGCACTCTGTGGATGATGGTAGGCGAAATGATTGGTGTCGGTCTGGTGGCTGTTGCAGCAGTGTTGGGCATTGCTTCTGTCATGTTGAACTATCCCTGGTTGTTTACCATTCTAAAGTCGGTTGGTGCGGCGTATCTGTTTTACTTAGGGATTAAGATGTGGCAATCGAAGGGCAAGCTTGCGTTAAGTGATGGCAATAACCAGATACAGGTTGGTCATAATTGGAATCTTGTGATGCAGGGATTTGTGACGGCCATTGCCAATCCTAAAGGTTGGGCATTTATGATCTCTCTGTTACCGCCTTTTATTGAGAGCAGTAAACCTTTAGCCCCGCAGCTGACTCTGCTAGTGGCAATTATTCTCGCCTTTGAGTTTATCTGTATGACCATCTACGCCCTTGGTGGCAAGGGATTAAAAGGTTTATTGGGCCATTCCAAGAATGTCCGTCTAATGAATCGTATCTCAGGTAGTTTAATGATGGCAGTGGGTCTGTGGTTATTTCTCAGTTAACAAGCTCTTTAAGCGGGTGCCCGCCATTGTGCGGGTATACTATCTTATGCAATCTAAACTAATTCGATAATGATCAAATTAAGTAAAAGCGCTAACAAATTTTTGTCCTATTCTGAGTTACAGCCCTCGATGAATTCCTATATCCATGTATTCTGAAAATTTTTATGAAGTCCGATTTTGCACGCAATTGGGAGAAAACGAGCGTAAATGGGGTGGTCTCAACCGATAAATAGCGCCTCTGCTTTATAGAAGCTTTATGCCCAAAAGCGCCATAGAAAGTAGAGGCGCTATCGCCCCCACAGCAGCTCAGAAAAAAAGCTTACGATTTATTATTTTCAAGATTAAAAACTAAGTACCGTAAGTTTATTCAAGTAACAGATAATCCAGATATTGAACATGCTTGAAGACTATTGTTCGTCAAACGTCTGTGCAACAGTTATTATCGACCTTTGACTTATCAACCAATTCTGATGGAGGGTGCTGTGCCAAATTACACTTCAAAAATGCTATCAATTAAATTAAATAATTTTCTCCATCGTATTGATTGTAAAACGACAATGATAGAACTTGCTACTCAACACTGTTGTAGCTTAAAGCGTATCCGTCGTTCGAAAAATTGGTTACTAATGGGCAGCCAAAGTCAGCTTGTTGAGATAAGTGATACATTACGGCAGAAAAAAGCATTGTGGATTGCAGAAGCCATTGATAAAGCGCTACCAAAACCAACCTTTAGTTTAACCTTGATGATCAAATCTAATCCAGCAATGACAGTCAATCGCTTAATAGCAGAGACTGGTTGCACGTTAATTGAGGCTCGAGGTGCCATTGATACTGCTGAAGGTTTTATTTAAGAAAATTTAGCAAATTCTCGAGCATATTAATTTTTAAAATAGGCTAGTTACTTGGTCAAATTGACCAATAATAAAACAGAAATGTGCATCGGAGCCTGTGGTGATATATGCCTCTTCCGCCTTAGTAAACCAACTCGAAAATGTCCTCATAGCGACTTATAAAAAAATAAGTGACTGAATTCCCTTGGGAACTACAACGCTCGCCTCGGGGAAAAGCGAGCGTCGATATTTTTACTATCTGATATGCTATATGCTTATTTTTAATACTTAGTTTGATAAGCACAAAACTATAAAAATACTGAAGGGTTAATGATGAAAGTAAATGATGTAAAAAAAATACAACTAATTATTACCGGTGGAACAATTGATTCTTACTATGACACGGATAAATGTACTACGATGCCGCATGAAAAAAGTGTACTGACTTCATTTCTAGAAAAGTACGCAAGAATGGGACATTCAAAAATAGTGACAACAGAAATCTGTATGAAAGACAGCCGTGATATTAGCGACAAAGATCTTGATGAAGTATTTACAGCAATAATGGAAAGCGAAAGTGATCGACACGTCGTTACTCATGGCAGTTTTACCATGTTCACAAGTGCACGTTATTTGCAGACATTGCTGCCCAATAAGCATGGACAAGTTATTATTTTCACAGGCTCTATGATTCCGTTAGAAGGCTTTTCCCCAAATGATGCGGGGTTCAATCTTGGCTCTGCGACAATGGCAGCTCAGTGTTTAAAAGCGGGAGTATATATTGCCTTTAACGGCCAGATATATGATCCCGATGATATGGAAAACCTCCATTAATCAATAATGGTATATTAGCAGAACATTCGAATGCCTAGTTTCTAATTCAGGTCGTTTATTAACATGAAAATAGACGATTTAAAGCTGTTTACCACGGTTGTCAACTTGGGTGGTTTTACCGCAGCCGCCAATGCACTAGATCGACCAAGAGGTAACGTTAGCAGAAGAATAAACCGCTCAAAAGAGGCGCTCGACATCATACTTTTTTCATCAAAAATCGAAAAAAACCTTCAACAGACCATGTAAAAGCCTATTAAGATCAGTAATTTAAAGCGTCACAGGCATTAGAGTGTGCTCATCAGGCCACCACTAATATTTCAGCCTCCCCAAAAGGGAAGCGCAAGATTGAACTTGCTATACGCAGCATCAATAATGGGTTTATCGATACCTATCAACAGGATCTTGATGTTAGCGATCTTTTCAACAGAGCTTTATTTGCTGGGTTGTTAGTGTTGGGATCCACTGGAATATCCTTGATGCCGATCGGGGCGATGCAATGCTCGCTTTTAACTAAGCCCGTTTTAAATGCGCCGCACTGAATTATCAAAATATGGTTGATAATACTTTTAAATAAGTTGACTCATTACTCTTTGCCTACGGAAAAAGTCAGAATAAGCAGGAAAAAGTTGAAGATGCGACTAATACCAAAAGAACTAAAAAGGTGATCACCCTTGCTGGTTAAAATCATCCCTAACCGCGTTCTGATTTTTGAAGTGAGAACAACTATCTCCTGCAACTCAGGCCTTGTTAGTGTTAATTTTTCCTGCGCAATACTTGATCACTTCATTAATTCTTTTGGTATAAGTTCACTGAAAGCGTGGTTAAAAAAGTAACACAACACTTTAAAATCATTAGAAGTATATTTTATAAACAATTTTTTAAAATGCCCATTACTGTTATCCATTTGATCTATTGTTACCAAGACTAGTTTTATTGTGAAAAAGAAAGTTTATGACTGTCCCGATCTTTTTATCCCGTGAATATCCCTTTAGGGACTCTAAAACTTAAGGGATTATTATAGGACTCAGTAATGAGTTATTAAGACGACAAGGGCTAGTATCATTATTCATAAAGAAAATGAACTGCCTTGTCCAGAGACGTATTTGCAGTGTTGTGTGGCTCGACAAGGCAGCTCCTAGCCAATTATATTTTGTTGTTGACACCAGTAGATATGGCTAAGGCTCCACCTAGGAAAATAAACACACTGCCGATAGTACGATTAGCTATATTCATATTACGAGGCTTTGATAGGAAAGGACTTATTCTCGTTCCAAGGGCTGCATACAAAAACATGAAGCTAACATCGAGTAAAAACCAAGTGCATGCAAGTACGACATATTGCTCAACCGGTGGTAAGTCTGTATTAATAAAACTGGGAAATAACGCGATAAAAAACAATAAGTCTTTAGGGTTACTAATACCGACTGTAAACCCTTTTTGGAAACAGGCGTAGGATGAATAACCCACTTCTTTATTTTCATTTGATTTGTTATCTTCAATTTTTATACTGCCTTCTTTCCAAGCAGTCCAGCCTAAATAAATCAAATAAAATGCGCCAATAAGTTTAATAACAAGAAAGAGTGCTTCAGATGCAGCTAAGACAGCTCCAAGGCCGATAGCTGAAATTGACATTAGCACTAATGCTGCGCTTGCTCCTCCCAAAACGGTTGGAATAGTTTTTTTATTACCAAATTTAAAACCATCAGATACACATAATAAAGCCGAAGGTCCTGGGCTTATTATTAATATGCTAATAACACTTATGTAAAGTAACCATGTGCTTAATTCCATACAGACCTCATTGTTTGGATAAATATTGCGGCTTGCAGACATAACCGTTGAATTATTTTTTAATGCAAATATTCTAGCATTATTTAGTCGTTAAATTTAATGTATACCACTAAAAGGAGAGCTGATATGGTCACCTCTATCATGGCAATATCTTCATGCGTTACTTATCCAACAATTGACGGTGTGGGATCAAATCCGAAACAGCAACTATATCTATGCATGTAAGTGGATGCGTTGAACTCACAACACCATTAAAAGGCAAACTACCGACATAACACAAGCCCACTTCTTGCGGGAAGTTGCTACTTGCAAACATCAAACCTAAAGCGGCTCACCCTGTGTGCACAAAATTTAACACCTCGGATGCTGAAACGCGGTAAAGTTCCAAAATAGTGCCAGGGAAACGTGGTGCAAAAGAATTGAAAATACGCGCTGTCACCGGAAATAATGAATCATCTACGGCCATTTTTTATCTTTTTTTCATGGGATAAATTTAAAGCGTTGCTTACGGAGTAAAGCTCAGAGTTTGTTGCAGAATAACTTGTGCGAACGGTAATAACCTCTCACCATGAAGAGTTAATGATGGTTTTTGACTAATACGATCAAATAAAAAAGGCCGGACACCCATACTATAAATTGTTTGAAATCATAACGTTATGATAAATATTATACTACACTCAATTAAACATTAATATCCCCGCGTATCCCCCAATCAAAAAACAGGCATATAAGCGAATATAGGTTGTTGCAATTGATATTAAAGAACAAAAAGCGAACGCACACACGCCCCGCAGAGAATTAAAGCAGATGCTAATTCACCTGAATTCGCACAGATAAATACTGGATGAGGATGTTTATAAGCAAACGGAAAATGACCTTTTTAACACAGCTACGAATAAAAAATTCTAGACCAAAGCCCTATCAATAAGGACTAGCGATTCTTTAGGACTAAACGTTTCGTAAAGAGGCTAAATAACATTGAAATGTTAGGCTAAAAGTAAGTCTTTACAAAAGCTTAAATTGATTTAAAACCGAGTCATCTTTGACTTCGAAAAGAATGTAGCGTTAAATTATCACTTACACTTTTGAAGGATTAAAATATGAAGAAACAAGATTTTAACGAAGGACTTTTAGCATTTTTAGATGCATCTCCCACCCCTTTTCATGCCACTTTAAATATGAGCATCATCTTAGAGAATGCTGGATTTATAAAGCTTGATGAACGCCAAAAATGGGAGTTGAAAGAGGGTAAAAAGTATTTTGTAACACGCAACGATTCTTCTATTATCGCTTTTACATATCCTAAAGACAAAAACCACACAATAGTGGGTGCTCATACAGATTCACCCAATATAAAACTAAAACCAAAACCAGTTATTAAAGAGCATGGCGTTGTGAAATTTGCAGTTGAGCCTTATGGGGGGCTTTTACTAAATCCTTGGTTTGACCGAGATCTCTCACTTGCAGGGCGTGTTTCTTATCTTGATTCTAAAAATGTTATTCAAAATGTTTTGATTAATGTTAAAAAGTCTATTGCTATTATCCCATCACTTGCAATTCATCTGGATGAGAATGCGAATAAAGAGAGAACGGTCAATAAGCAGACAGATATCTCACCTATCCTTACAACAAATGATGATTTTGAGTTTGATGATTTCTTAAAATTGCAGCTTGAAAAGTTGGGGATTAGAGATATCAAAGC
>JBLHWW010000065.1:0-19225 GCA_047629075.1 Psychromonas sp.
TGTTTGCACATACATTTAATGTGCAGGAAACATCAACTCTTATCGCTAACTCCGCAACGAAAAAAAACCATAAACAAAATGATGTTGTTATGGAGGGAGAACAAAAACCGGGTTGGTATCGTTTAATAAAGTTTATGCTTTGGTCTTGGCAAGGTTTAGACCTTATTGAGTGTTCCGAGGTGCTCGCTCGTATCTCTGTATCAACACATCCGCGCAGTGATCAGGAGGTATTAGACAGCGTAATAGGTTTTCATTCGGGAAACTGGAGCTATGAGTGGACACAGAAAGCCATGTTTTATTACAAACAGGGTAAAGCCTATGCTCAGCAGGACGAGACTGAAGATGCCAAAAAAGCGTATTATTTAGCGTCACAATTTTATAGTGTTGCCAGTTACCCGCACTTAAAAGGGGACGAATTAAGCCTGCAGGCGCAAGCGTTAGCATTTAATAATTATAAAAAGTCAGCAAAGTATAATAACAAGATGATTTTAAAAGAGATTAAAGTGCCATTTCAAGGTAAAGACGTCACTTGTTATTTACATCTTCCAAATGATGAAACTATTCATCCTGTGGTGATTATTAGCGGTGGACTCGACACCCTGCAGTGTGAATTATTACCCCTGTTTGAAAAGGAGCTTGCCCCGGCAGGCATTGCGATGCTAACCGTCGACTTACCCGGCATTGGTTTTGCCTCGCATGTCAAACTTGAGCAAAACTCATCCAATTTACATCAAGCCATTTGCCATTTTTTAAAAGGAGTTCCTTGGGTCGATCACGATCGTATTGCGTTGATGGGAATGCGCTTTGGCGGTAATGTGGCTGCGCGTTTAGCCTTTTTAGAGCCTAACTGTGTTAAATCTGTTGTCTGTGTTGGTGCGGCTGTCGGGAGTATCTTTGACAATTTCGAGAATTTTAAAAAATTACCGCCGATGCTATTAGATTGTATTGCATCACGTATGCAGATTAATAATTCCAGTGCTGAAATTTTGTATAAGTTTTGTGTGCCACTTTCACTTATTAAACAGGGATTGCTTGCACGGACGCGCATCAAAACTCCTTTATTAAGTATTGGCCACAAAGATGATATAATTTGCAATGAGCAAGATCTAAAGTTGATTGCCCGTGCAAGTCGTGAAGGAGAATCCCACATTATTGATAAACCTCCCATATTTGAATCATATTTGAAATCTTTAAGTTATTCTGCTGAATGGTTAACAATACATCTGGCTGAGTAGGTGTAGAGTAATGAGATATTTATCAAAAACAGGAAGATATTTTTATGACTGCGGACGTTAAAAAAGCACCATCCCACGGACGAATCACCAAACTGCTCACTGATATGGGCCCTTATTTTCGTAGCCTGAATTCAACGGAATCATCCTATTTTTTTGATTGTTTAGAACTCTGTGTGGATGATCAAAAGGAGCCTGAAGAGAGAGAGTTTCTAGGCTGGTGGATGATTGTGAAAAAATATGAGGATAGTTTTGAATATGAACGCTTTAACGGCCGTTATAACCTGCCGGGGGATTGGGAAGCTGAAACTATTCATAAAAAAGATCAGCAACAACTTGATAACTCTTTTGAGCTTTTTTTAGGGCGATTAGAAAAATTACTTGAAGTTGAAACTCAGTTACCCTTAAATGCGCGAGAAGTGGTCTGCAGCGAAATTTAGCGTTATAAGAGCTGCGCTATTGAAAACGCAAATTTATTATCCTACATTGAATAATGTTATATATCGATGTTACTTCAAAATGCTTTGTCAGGCGCAAGGTCAAAGACTGGAGCAAGATGCAACATAAGCTTTCGAGCGATTAACTGCGTTAATCCTCTAGCGGTAGATGTAAATGCTTATTCCCTTCTAGATTGCTGCAACGCCGCGTGGGTTTTTGACCTTGCGCCCCGTAGAGCAAGGAAAATTGTGCCAATCTGTGTTGTTATAAAATCGCTATCTAGAATAACGATACTTCGATTTTATGCCTAGCATCTCAGCATAATTTTTCTTGCTGACTTTGTATCTTGAAGTATCATGGGTATAGTCACAAACAGTAACGAGTCACTTGTTGCTGTTTTTTTTGGTTAATGAACTTTTGATAAACGAAACCAGCATGAAAACCAGTAAAAAAACCATTGTAGTCAAATTAGGTACAAGTGTGCTGACCAGCGGCACGACAAAGTTAGATCGCGCTCATATGGTTGAAATTGTACGTCAATGTGCACTATTACATCATCAGGGGCATCACATTATTGTGGTAACCTCCGGGGCTATTGCCGCCGGTAAAGAGCATTTAGGATTACATCATATTGAGCCCAGCATAGCCAATAAACAGATGCTTGCCGCCGTTGGGCAAGGGCAATTAGTACGTGAGTGGGAAAACCTGTTCAAAATATACGGGTTACATGTCGGACAAATGTTATTAACCCGTGCTGATTTAGATGATCGCCTGCGTTTTTTGAATGCGCGAGATACGATAAAAACACTGTTAAAATACCGAATTATTCCCTTAGTGAATGAAAATGATGCGGTCGCTACCAGTGAAATTAAAGTGGGCGATAATGATAATCTTTCGGCCTTAGTGGCTTTATTAGCAGATGCTGATCAGCTTTTATTATTAACCGATCAACTGGGTTTGTTTACTGGTGACCCGCGTAATAACCCCGACGCGCAGCTGATTCCCGAAATCCAAAAAATCACTCAGGAAATTTACGGTCTGGCAAGTGGCAGCATAAGCGGCCTTGGTACGGGTGGCATGGCGACCAAAATCGAATCAGCCATGATTGCCAATCGAGCGGGGATTGAAGTGGTCATAGCATCGGGTCATAAAAAGGATGTGATTATTAATGCCGTTAATGATCAGTCCGTAGGAACACGTTTCAGCTCTGAAAATAGCCGTTTAGAAGCGCGTAAAAACTGGATTTTTGCTGCGTCGCGTAGCTGTGGTAAAATTATTGTTGATGCGGGTGCGGAAAAAGCCATCGTACATGCTGGCAGCAGTTTATTAGCCAAAGGTATTGTCGATACAGTGGAAAATTTTTCGCGCGGTTATGTTGTTAGTATCTTTAATCAGGCCGATCAGGAACTAGCGCGAGGGGTGGTACGCTATAAAAAATCTGATATAGAAAAAATAAAAGGGTTACACTCAGAACAAATTGAAGCGGTATTAGGTTTTGAACATGGTAGAGTCGTTATACATCGAGATGATTTAGTACTCTTATAACCGATAATTAATCTTTAATTAAGGAAAAGTTCATGGATTTACAATCATTAGGTAAATTAGCAAAAGAAGCAAGTTATGAACTTGCAATTACTGGCAGCGAAAAAAAGAATGCCGCATTAGAAGCGATTGCTTTAGCATTAGAGGCTAATCAGGATAAGATTGTTTCAGCCAATAAAGAAGATATTCAAGCGGGCAAAGAAGCTGGATTAACGGAAGCTTTATTAGATCGTTTGTTGCTTGATGAAACGCGTTTAGCCGGCGTTGTCAGTGATGTGCGCAGCGTGATTAAATTAGATGATCCTGTCGGTGAAGAGTTTGATGGTAAACTTCTTGAAAATGGCTTGAAGCTCAGTAAACGTCGCGTGCCTATTGGTGTGATTGGCGTGATTTATGAAGCTCGCCCAAATGTTACTATTGATATCGCGGTATTGAGTTTAAAAACCGGTAATGCATGTATTTTACGTGGTGGTAAAGAGACTATTCACTCTAACATCGTATTAGTAGAAGTTATTCAAGCAGCTTTGGAATCCGTTGGTTTACCAAAAACGTCGGTGCAGTATATTAACAACACTGACCGCGCTTTAGTAGGCGAGCTTTTGAAAATGGATGAATACGTGGATATGATTATTCCACGCGGTAATGCCGGACTGCAAAAATTCTGTAAAGAAAACAGTAATATTCCAGTAATCGTTGGTGGCATTGGTGTCTGTCATTTGTTTGCTGATAAAAGTGTCGATCAAGAAAAAGCACTGGCTATTGTTGCTAATGCTAAAGTACAAAGACCGACGGTTTGTAATGCATTAGAGACCCTCTTAGTGCATCAGGATATTGCCGAAGAATTTTTACCTAAACTGTATGCTCATCTTGCACCTATGGGTGTAACGCTGATTGCAGAAGAGAAAGCAAAAGCTATTTTAGGTGACCAGGCAACCGCTGCCGAGCCGGGTGATTTCTCGCGCGAATGGTTATGTTTAAATTTAGGGGTTAAAGTGGTCGCCGATTTCCATGAGGCGATTATGCACATTCGCACCCATAGCTCTGGCCATTCCGATGGTATTTTAACCAATGATTTTACTATTGCGAATAAGTTTATCAATGTTGTCAATTCTGCTGCAGTGTACATTAATGCTAGCACCCGCTTTACCGATGGCAGTGAATTCGGATTAGGGGCTGAAGTCGCAGTATCAACACAAAAACTGCATGCACGCGGTCCGATGGGATTACAAGAACTGACCACTTACAAGTGGATTGGTATTGGTGAAAACTTAATTCGTCCATAAATAATAGCCGTCAGCCGTCAGTTTTTGGCTGTCGGCTTTCAGCTCTTATCTCGAAGCCTTATAGCCTCTAAGCCTTATAGCTCGTCGCCTAGCACTTGTGCTTTAAATTCTCCCTTATCTAAACGCACCGCTATTTTATCCCCAGGTTGCAGATTTGCCGCATCCGTAGTAATTTTCCCATTCTTATCTTTTACAATCGCATAACCGCGTGCCAGTGTTGCCAGCGGGCTGACGGTATTGAGTCGACTGCTTTTATTTTGTAACAAAGTTCTTTTCTGATTGAGTGTTACCTGCATGGCATGTTCTAAACGGTGCTGAAGTTGTTGCTGTTTTTGTTTTTCGACGGAAACAATGCCTTCCGGGCTATGTTGAAATAAACTACTTTGCAGTCTTTGCTGATCCTGTTTGCTTTGATTCATGCTTGCCTGAAAAGCATGTTGTAAGCGCAGGCTGAGTTCATCTAACTGTAAGGTCTGTTGCTGTAGCTTATGTTTAGGGTGCAGATTAAGTAATTTTTCTCGGATTAAAGCATGTTGATGTAATTTTACCTGCAGGCGCGCCTGAATTGCCTGCTTCATCCGATTTGTTAAGGTATTCAATTGGGTTTGGTGAAAGGCTTTATTTTGACTGACAAGCTCAGCCGCGGCCGAGGGAGTTGCCGCGCGTACATCGGCGACAAAGTCCGCAATAGTGACATCAATTTCATGACCAACGGCGCTGATAATAGGTAACTGACTGTCATATATAGCATAAGCTACAAGCGCTTCATTAAAGCACCATAAATCTTCTAGAGAACCCCCGCCGCGGCCCACAATTAATAAATCACATTCATTGCGAGCATTAGCTAACTGAATTTGCGCCGCAACCGAGGCTGCACTGCTCGCACCCTGGACTAGTGACGGATAGATAATCACCTTCAGGCGCGGATCGCGACGTTTTAAAATACTGAGAATATCATGCAGTGCAGCCCCCGTTGATGAGGTAATAATACCAATACATTTAATTAACTGCGGCAGGATTTTTTTGTGATTTTCAGAAAATAAACCTTCAGCAGCCAATTTAAATTTTAATTCTTCAAATTGTTGTTTTAATAAACCATCGCCTTCAGGTGCCATGCTTTCAACAATTAGCTGGTAGTCACCGCGTGCCTCATAAAGGCTAAGTTTGGCACGCACTAAAACCTGCTGGCCGTGTTTGGGCGTAAAACCGCTGCGTTTATTACTACCTCTAAACATGGCACAACGCACTTGTGCACTGTGGTCTTTTAGGGTGAAGTACCAATGCCCGGAAACCGCAATGGTTAAATTAGAAATTTCGCCCGATAGCCAAATAACCCCCAACCCCGTTTCCAGAATTGCTTTTGCCGCACGATTGAGGGAACTGACGCTATAAATGTTTTTATTTTCAGAAATATTCATGGTTTATCGCTATCGGTGACCAGTAAAAATTAATTTAGATTCTAACAGTTACGTGGAATGATAAAAAGAGTTGCCCTTAAGGTGATTTTTTAATTGTACTTAGCTCACAGAACGATTAAAATCCCAGCGCAATATCATACTCAGAAATTTGAGTATATTGAATAATCCTCCCAACTATAAGTGAGATATTGCAATGCTACGAATTGTCAAAGATGCATTAACATTTGATGATGTACTCTTAGTACCCAGTCATTCGACTGTACTGCCAAATACTGCCGACTTAAAAACCAAACTAACGCCAAATATCTCATTGAATATTCCGGTTGTTTCAGCTGCCATGGATACCGTCACTGAATCTCGTTTTGCTATTGCTTTAGCACAAGAGGGCGGCATTGGTTTTATCCACAAAAACATGTCAATTGAATTACAAGCGGAAGAAGTCCGTTTGGTAAAAATTCATGAGAGTGGTGTGGTTGCCAGCCCAATTACGGTTTCTCCTAATACTACACTTGCAGAAATTAAAGAATTAACCAACAAACATGGCTTTGCGGGTTATCCTGTTGTTGAAAGTTCAGGTGAGTTAATCGGGATTATCACCGGGCGTGATGTTTTATTTGAAACCGATTTAAACAAACTGGTTTCTTCTGTTATGACTGGGAAAAAGGATCTGGTCACCGCCAAATCAAATACCCCGCGTGATGAAATTGAAAAATTAATGCACGCCCACCGCATCGAAAAAGTATTGTTAACCGATGATAACTTTAAACTGTGCGGCATGATAACGGTAAAAGATTTTCGTAAAGCGGAACAGAAACCTAATGCCTGTAAAGATGCATTAGGCCGTTTACGCGTAGGCGCTGCAGTCGGTGCGGGTGCGGGTAATGAAGAACGTGTTGCTGCATTAGTGGCAGCCGGAGTGGATGTACTGTTAATCGACTCTTCACACGGTCATTCTCAAGGTGTTTTAGATCGTATTAAAGCCACCCGTCTGGCTTTTCCTGATTTAGATATCATTGGCGGCAACGTGGCCACGGGTGACGGCGCTTTAGCTCTGGTTGAAGCAGGTTGTAGTTCGGTTAAGGTTGGCATCGGCCCGGGGTCAATTTGCACAACACGTATCGTTACGGGTGTTGGCGTGCCGCAAATCACGGCCATTTCAGATGCAGTCGCAGCGCTGGAAGGTACTGGTGTGCCGGTTATCGCCGATGGTGGTATTCGTTTTTCTGGTGATATTGCTAAAGCATTAGCTGCCGGTGCATCATGTGTCATGATGGGCAGTATGTTTGCCGGTACAGAGGAGTCTCCCGGTGAGATAATTTTGTTCCAGGGACGTTCATACAAATCCTATCGTGGTATGGGATCCGTGGCTGCTATGTCGCAGGGTTCATCGGATCGTTACTTTCAGTCCGATAATGCCGCGGACAAATTAGTCCCTGAAGGTATTGAAGGACGTGTTGCCTATAAAGGAAAAGTAAAAGAAATTATTCATCAGCAGATGGGTGGTGTACGTTCTTCTATGGGTCTCACCGGCTGTGCAACTATTCATGAGATGAATACTAAAGCAATGTTTGTGAAGATCACCAGTGCCGGTATGGGTGAAAGCCATGTGCACGATGTAGCTATTACCAAAGAAGCGCCAAACTACCGCGCTGGTGGTTAACCGCTGTGCAACTTATTTACCCCTGCAGTGCACTGCAGGGGTAAATTATTATCAGTCACTGTCGATGGCAGAGAACTGAAAAATTATTATTGAGACGGTTTTTACCGTCTTTATTTTTTATAAAAAGGGATCATCCAATGAACAAAAACATTCATGAACAGCGAATTCTGATTTTAGATTTCGGTTCTCAGTACACCCAATTAATCGCGCGTCGTATCCGTGAAATCGGTGTTTACTGTGAACTTTGGAGCTGGGATGTTGATGAGCAGGATATTAAAGATTTTAGCCCGAACGGCATTATTTTAGCGGGTGGCCCTGAAAGTGTCACCGCGGCAGGCTCTCCGCGTGCACCTGAATATGTCTTTACTGCGGGAGTGCCTGTATTAGGTATCTGCTACGGTATGCAGACTATGTCCGAGCAACTCGGTGGGTCGGTCATTAAAGGTGAAGGCGAAGGTGAATTTGGTTACGCCCAGATTGAAGTAAAAGCGGCCTCTGAACTATTCAAACTGATTGAAGATACGGTTGCTGAAAATGGTAATGCCTTATTAGATGTGTGGATGAGCCATGGTGATAAAGTGTCAGCTATCCCCGCAGGTTTTACTACTATTGCAAATACTGCGACCTGTCAGTTTGCTGCTATTGCCGATGAAGAAAAACGTTTTTATGGTGTGCAGTTTCATCCAGAAGTCACTCATACTCGTCAGGGTGAACGTATGTTACGCCACTTTGTCATGGATATTTGTGGCTGTGAAACGCTCTGGACACCAAGTTCAATCATCGAAGATGCGGTTGCGCGCATGAAAGCGCAGATTGGTGATGATGAAGTTATTCTTGGTCTTTCCGGCGGTGTTGATTCATCCGTTGTGGCGATGTTATTACAACGCGCTATTGGTGATAAGCTGACCTGTGTATTTGTTGATAACGGTTTACTGCGTTTAAATGAAGGCCAACAGGTGATGGATATGTTCGGTGATCATTTTGGATTAAAAATCATTCATGTTAATGCTGAACACCGTTTCTTAGAGCAGATGGCCGGCGAAAGCGATCCTGAAGCTAAACGTAAGATCATCGGCCGTGTATTTGTCGAGATCTTCGATGAAGAATCTAAAAAGCTTAAAAATGCCAAATGGTTAGCGCAGGGCACTATCTACCCTGATGTGATCGAATCGGCGGGCTCTAAAACGGGTAAAGCACAGGTTATTAAATCTCACCATAATGTGGGTGGATTACCCGATGATATGGAAATGGGTCTGGTTGAACCGCTGCGTGAATTGTTTAAAGATGAAGTGCGTAAAATCGGCTTAGAGTTAGGTTTACCCTATGAGATGCTTTACCGTCATCCTTTCCCGGGGCCAGGTTTAGGAGTACGAGTATTAGGTGAAGTGAAGAAAGAGTACTGCGATTTACTGCGCCGCGCCGATGCTATCTTTATTGAAGAGTTACATAAAGCGGATCTTTACCATAAAGTTAGTCAGGCCTTTGTGGTCTTCCTGCCGGTACGCTCTGTTGGTGTGATGGGTGATTGCCGCAAATACGATTGGGTTGTGTCCCTGCGTTGTGTGGAAACAATCGACTTTATGACCGCGCGTTGGTCACATCTTCCTTATGATTTAATCGGTCATGTATCAAATCGTATCATCAATGAAATTGATGGTATTTCCCGTGTAGTGTACGATGTTTCAGGTAAACCGCCTGCGACAATCGAGTGGGAATAATTAACTGAGGTCTAGCCAGTTAATGATTGATAAAAGGCGCTTTTAGCGCCTTTTTTAAGGAGCATTATGTGTGATTAATAAACTTGGTTTTTATCAAAATGCCAGACAGATACCCAGCCCCTTTTGTAATCAACGACCTGCAGACAGTGAGATCAGCTTGTTGGTTATTCATTGTATCAGTCTGCCCGAAGGTTGTTACGGGGGGCGCGAGATTGAGTCTTTATTTACCGGATGTTTAGATTGTCAGGCTCACCCTGATTTCAGCAGTCTTGAAGGGCTTGAAGTCTCTGCGCATTGTGTGATTCGCCGTGATGGTGAGATTGAACAATATGTGTCTTTTGAAAAACGCGCCTGGCATGCAGGGGTGTCGTGTTTTACAGGGATTGAGAGATGCAATGATTATTCTATTGGTATTGAGCTTGAGGGGACAGATAAAACAGTTTATACAGAAGAGCAATATTTATCACTTGCAGCCTTGACCCAAAAAATACAACAACGTTACCCCACCATCAGTAAACAACGTATTGTGGCGCACAGTGAGATAGCACCAGGCAGAAAAACTGATCCCGGCGATGGGTTTGACTGGGTTTATTATTTGAGCTTGTTAAGTGATTAAACTTTTGTCTTAATATTATACCAAAAGAACTAAAAAGATGATCACCCTTGCTGCTTAAAACCATCCCTAACTGCGTTGTGAGTTTTATTCAGAACATCCTGTTCTTCACCACTTTGTGGCCAGCTAAAGCTGTTCAAAATCGTGCCATACGATTTTTGTGAAGAGAGAATAACTATCTCCTACAACTCTCGCCTTATTAGGGCTGATTTTTCCTTCGCAATCATTGATCACTTAATTAATTCTTTTGGTATTACCATTCTCTGCGCTAATATTGCCGTCAGCTAATTCTGCGACAACGCCCGATACTTTCCTTACGGCTGCACCTTGTTATTATTATCTTGCACCATAATGGTGTAGATCAATCATCAGCAAAGGCAGTTGTATTCATTATCAGTAAAGCGGGCGCAGCCTATTTTCAGCTTGAAAAAGTAGGTTATAGGCATAGGTGAAATCATTATTTACAAAAAAAGCATAAAAAGTCAGCAACGCAGCATGGACTCCTCAGGTAAATATAAATACTTATTTAATTCCCCCTAATATTTTAATTAAAAATAAGTTGGCGTGTTAAATGCATGTAACTTTTGTTGTGCTCAATTTTAGGTGAGGATTCTTATAAAGAGGGGGCTTAGCAGGCCAGTTTGGGAGGGAGGCCTCTGTTTTATAGGCTTAATTTAAACCGGCCTTGCCCTGTCAATATTTGTGTCGTGCGAGCAACTTCTATTTCTTATCAAAGAGACAAATGACAGTCTCAAATTTTCAACTATCAGGTGAAATCAATTATGGATACAAGTGTTTATTGCCGACAAGGACCTAAAAGCATTGCTGCAATCAAGACACATGGTGTACTTTCAGGTTACCGGTTTGTGTTTAAGGATGTTTTTGATGTCAAAGGGTATGTGACAGGTGCAGGAAATCCAACTTGGTTAATGAGTCATGAGCCGGCGCTGCACACTTCGCCTATTATTACACAATTATTAATACAGGGTGCACATTGCTCGGGTCGCGTACAACCTTCTGAATTAGCCTGTGGTTTTGACGGTATGAATGACCATTATGGTACTGCTATTAATCATTTAGCACCTAAATGCCAGTCGGGTGGTTCATCAAGCTGCTCAGCAGCAGTTGCTCGCGGTGATGGTGATTTTGCTTTAGGCATTGATGTTGCTGGTGAAATCAGAATCTCTGCAAGTTATTGCGGACTTTTTGGATTAAGGGCAACTTATGCCGCATTACCACTGGATCATAGCTTTTCACTGGCAAAAAGCTTTGATACAGCAGGCCTTCTTAGCCGCAATCTCAAGGTAATGGGCAATATTGTGGCTGGTTTATTTCCAGATCAACCACCCGTTGAGGAATTTGACGATATTTTAATTTTTGTGGAAAAAAGAGCTTTAGAATTGATAGATTTGGAAGTAAAAGAGGAATTAACTAACAAGCTAAATAGGCTGGCGCGCAATCGTTATGTTGTCTCAACTGATTCGTTACTTGATATTTGCGGGGTTAGTTTAGAGGTGTTAGGAAAGTGGTTCCTCATTATTCAAGGGTATGAATTAATTCAAGAGCATAGTGGGTGGTTGGCAAAACATCAAAATTCTGTTGCTAAGGATGTTTCCATACGGTTTGATAAATCAAAAAATATAACTATTGATGAGTACGCTGAAGCAAAACAAAAAGCTGGAAATTTTAGCACTTTGTTTACTTATTTATTAAAGACTAAGGGGGGGTGGTTGTGCATTCCAACAACACCTGGGTTACCGCCGGAGCTGAAACAATCGGTTAATTCATTAAATTATTATCGTAAAAGGTTATTGGGTATGACTGCGTTAGCCAGTTTATGCGGTTTACCCCAGTTGCATTTACCCTTAGGTAAGATCAATGGAAAACCCTATGGTCTATCTTTGATTGGCTTGCCTAACAGCGAAAAAAGACTGATAAAACAGGGACAATATCTGCTGCAAAGCCTGTCCGTGAATGAGTATGTTAATAGCGATACTTGGTTAAATAACAAACTATGAACAAATCAGCGAGGGATGCACGCCATAATGAGCAGTCTTTATTAGGAAAAATTAAGCAACAACTTTAAGATAACCATTTAAATAATGTTGTGAATAAGGTATTAGTTAAATGGAATTTTCAAATGAACTGTTGTTTGTCATCCTTAGTTTAATTGCGACGGGTTGTTTAGCTGGCTTGTTAGCTGGTTTGCTTGGCGTAGGAGGGGGAATAATAATAGTGCCGGTATTATTTTTTGTTTTTCAGATGATAGGTGTTAGCCCCGAAGCGGCAATGCCAATTGCTACCGCGACTTCACTTGCGACCATGGTTTTTACCTCCCTTAGTTCTATTCGTGCCCATATTAAAAGGGGCAATGTGGATTTACCCCTGCTTAAAACCTTTGCGCCCTTTGTGATTATTGGGGTGCTCGCGGGCTCTGTAATAGTGACTCAAATAAATGGGTTATGGTTAAGCGGGTTATTTGGTTTTATTGCTATCATGGCCGCCTTGAATATGATTTTAAGAGCGGGGGCCAAACCCCTGGCCAGTAGATTACCGGGCATGCCGGGTAAAGGGTTAATGGCGACCACTATTGGCTTTTTCAGTGTAATGATAGGAATAGGTGGTGGCACCCTAACGGTACCCAGTTTAACTGCCTTTAATTATCCTATCCATAAGGCCGTGGGAACCGCTGCTGCAGTCGGATTTTTAATTGCTTTTCCGGGGGCGCTAAGTTTATTAATTATCGGGCAGTCATTTTCCGATGCGCCGCCAATGACCTATGGTTTAGTGAATATTTTAGCCTGTTTATTTCTTATTCCCTTAACCGTATTTTTTGCTCCAATCGGTGCTCGAGTATCATCCTATTTGAATGCTAAATTATTAAAGCGTATTTTTGCCGTTAGCCTTATTATTACCGGGTTACGTATGTTATTGCAGGTTTTTTAAGCGCGTGGATTAATACATGTCCTACTGGTCATTTTTATCGACAAAAATTCTCTTAATATCCACTTTTTCTATTCATTTTAACCCGCATAAATGGATTTGATATGTCATACTAGAGCTATTAAATTTATGCCCATTTATGCTGGTGAAAACACCTGTTAGCTAGACATAAAACTACGTTTTAGTCTTTGCTATTTATTTGATTCATAACATCCTGTTATTCCCTACTGCGTGGCCAGTTACAGCGGTTCAAAATTGTTTACTACTATTTTTTAATTATAACAACTAGTTACTGCAATCAATGCCTTACTTTTATGCGTTTTTCAGGCGCCTAAATAGAGCATCCAATGAGTAGAATTGGTATTAATGCTCAGCCGTTTGTTCACCACCACCAAAGTGCCAATCGTAATGGAAGCTTTGTTTTGAATCCCGATCCTTACGGCAGTAAGTATGGCCGCCAAAATAATCACGCATTGCCTGAATCAGGCTGGCAGACGAGTCAGCTTCACGGTAGCAATCGTAGTAGCTGATAGCAGCGCTAATGGCTGGCATTGGCATCCCCTGCATAATCGCCTTGGTTAAGACTTCTCGCCAGGATAACTGGCTTTGCGCCAGGCTATCTGTGAACCTTTCTGCAAGCATTAAATTAAGTAACTCAGGCTCAACGTGATAGGCTTTAGAAATATCATCTAAAAAGTGGGCGCGAATAACACAACCGCCACGCCATATTTTAGCAATTGAAACATAATCAAGCCTCCAGTTATGCTCTTTTTCTGCTGCAGACATCAGTTCGAACCCTTGTGCATAGCTGCAGATTTTTGAGCAGTACAGTGCATCTGCCAGTTTATCAATCCATCGCGTTTTATCGTCGGTGCTGATGATAGGACCGGTTAACTGCGCCGCACTAATTTGACGAATTGACTTTTGAGTACTCAAGCAGCGTGCAAAGACAGACGCAGTAATGGCTGTTGCTGGTACGCCGAGTGCCAAGGCCTCACGTGCAGTCCAGTTCCCAGTGCCTTTTTGACTGGCCTGATCCATGATTACATCGACCAGCGGTTCCCCTGTTTTAGAATCGACAGCCTGAAGAATATCAGCCGTAATTTCAATCAGGTAACTTTGCAATTTTCCTTTATTCCATTGGCTGAATACCGCGCTGACTTCGGTTGCCGACAAGGTTAATATTTGACGCATAAATTGTACTATTTCGGCAATCATCTGCATATCGGCATATTCAATGCCGTTGTGCACCATTTTCACAAAATGACCGGAGCCAATTGGACCAATATACTCAGCACAAGGCTCGCCTTCTGGCAAAGGTTGATCTACCTGACTGCGCACAATTTCTATACCAGTAACGGGATCTATTTTTGCTGCCATAGCCTGCCACACAGGTTTTAACTGTTGCCATACGCTTTTATCACCACTTGGCATTAATGAAGGCCCAAAACGTGCACCCATTTCTCCTCCGGAAATGGCGCAGGTAAAGAAGTTAAATTTACCTGCGTACCTTTTTGCCCGATTAATCGAGTCGCGCCATTCGCTGTTGCCCGTATCGACAACAATATCATCCACCTGTAACCCTGCAGCCAGCAAATCCCGACAAATAACATCCACAATCGGACCGGCAGGAACCGAGAGTATGATGCAGCGTGGTGTTGCAAGTTGGTCGATTAACTCAGCAACAGAAGCAACCGTGGTGAGTGCTGCAGCCGATAACGGTTGGTGGCGTTTAACGATGTCGCAGCGACGTGCCTCATTCGTGTCGAAAGCGGCTATTGAAAATCTCCGCTCTGCTAAATTTAGTGCCATATTGGCACCCATCACGCCTAAGCCGATCACGGCAATATCTATTTTAGTTTTCATTCGGCTCTCAGTGTTTTTGTAGATTAGAAAAATTTACTGATTGTTTAAATCACTTAGTTTTTGAATAACACCCGCTACAATTTTACTCACATTTACGCATATCATTCATTACAACTAGGTCGATCAGGGTGATCTCTATTTTAGTTTTCATTCGGCTCTCAGTGTTTTTGTAGATTAGAAAAATTTACTGATTGTTTAAATCACTTAGTTTTTGAATAACACCCGCGACAATTTTACTGATTGTTTAAATTACTTAACTTTCTAATAATATCCGCTACAACTTCACTCTCATTTTGACGGATATCAATAATTAACGCTTCCGATGCATTGGGTTCAACTAAGGTGGTAAACTGATTTTCAAGCAGGGTTTTACCCTTAAAATAGTGGTCGGTTCTATTTTGATGACGTTGCCAAATCGTCTCAAAATCCCCTTGTAAATAAACGAATAACAACGCTTTATTATTGTGGCTCAAGATTCGTCTGTATGCTGGTGTTAATGCAGAGCAAGCAACAACCCCTTCAGCGCGTTGCTGAAACAGTTTATTTAAGCTTGATAACCACCCCTGCCTGTCTTCATCCGTAAGTGGAATACCTTGGCTCATCTTGTCAACATTATCGGTACAATGATAATCATCACCATCAAAGAAGGTTAGACCTAACTGCTCAGCCAGCTTGCTGCCGATTGAACTTTTACCGCAGCCTGAAACCCCCATGATGACTATTTTAACGTTCTTCCCGAATAAATTAGTCCCGTTAATATTAATCATTATCTCCACCATAAAGCGAGAACTGGGAAGATGATAACCAAACCAAGGGTTACAATTTGCAGGCAGATAAAGGGCACCAGTGCACTGAATATTTCCCCCAGACTGATATCTTTTGGTGCTACCGATTTTAAATAGAAGGCGGCGGGGCCAAAGGGCGGTGAAAGGAATGAGACCTGCATATTAAGGCAGAAAACCACACCAAACCAAACGGGATCCATCCCTAAACCAACAATAATTGGCACAAAAATAGGCATGGTTAATAACGCCACCCCTACCCAGTCAAGAAACATGCCTAAAACCAATAAGATACCCATCATAATCAGCAGGGTAGCCGTGGCATTTCCACCACTCAGTGACAATATAGTCACTTCTACAAAATCAATGCCGCCCATCAGGTTGTATACACCTACTAATGCGGTTGCACCTATTCCTATCCAGATGATCATGCCACAGGTTTTCATGGTCGCAATAGCCGCATCTTTCAGCATTGCAAAACAAAGCTCTTTACGAATCCAGGTACTGATAATAATACCAACAACCCCCAGAGCCGAGGCTTCGGTGACCGATGCCACACCGCTATAGATACTGCCTAACACAACGAGAACCGATAATAACGGGAATAACAGCGCCTTGAAAAAATTCGGTTGCGTTTCGGCATCTTTAGCCAATTCTTCGGCACTGGGAATGGGCGCTAAGGATGGATTTATTTTACAGCGTATTAACACATATAGGACATAGAAGCTGGCAAGTAATAATGCAGGTAAAAATGATGCTTTAAATAGGTCTCCAATCGATACACTGGCCGTTAAGCCATAAATAATCAGTACTATACTGGGTGGCAGCATAGTCCCTAATGCGCCACCGGCACAGGTGACTCCAATGGCCAGCTTACGATCATAGCCTAAACGCAGCATCTGCGGCAGTGCAAGAATACCCAGTAACACCGTTTCACCGCCGATAACACCGGACATAGAAGCCAATATAACCGCGACCAGTAAAGTCTGAACCGCCACACCACCGCGCAGACGTTTGCCAAATAATTTCATTGCCTCAAAAAGATCATGGGCAATACCGGATCTGTCCAGCAGTGCAGCCATCAATACAAACATAGGCACAGCGAGAAAAATATAACTATCAACAAAGCTATATAAACGACTGGTCACCAAAGGCAGCGCATCAATTCCGAACCAGCCAATAGTGAAAAATAGCGCTACAAAACCAGTTACAAACGCAAGTTGCATGCCGGTTAACAGTAGGGCTATCATCATCACTAACATTAGTAAACTGGCATAACCTATGCCAATAGCCGATAAATCAAACATGAGAATGCTTCCTTAGCACTTTGATTTCAGCAATCAAATGCAGTAAAAATTGAATAGTAAGAATACAAAAGGCAATAACAATAATTGCTTTTAATAGAGCAGGAAAAGGGGGATTCCAGGCACTGCCAGAGGTGTTTAGGCGTAATTCACCCGAGGGGGAAAACCAGGCATTTTTTGCCAAGATGTAAGCACCATAAGCCATCAATGCTGAGAAAGTGATCCCTATTATATGATGTGCTAAGTTAAGATAATGACGGGTACGCTGTGAAACAACATCATAGATCAGAACAACACGCACATGTTTGTCGGCAGCAAATGCATATAATCCGCCAATGACGAATAAAGAAGCACCAATAAATGAAGCTGTTTCATGCACCCAGATAGTAGGTGAGTCAAAAACATAGCGCATCACAACCTCATAAAAGGAGATAAAAACGGTAAAGATAAACAGTAAACTGAGCCAGTTACCCACAGTTATAATAGTGGCGTCCAGTTTGTTTTTAGGTTGTTCATCTTTGTGAGGTTGATGATCTGGTGCTGGTTTTTTAATAGACATAATACATTTCCAGAGTAAGCAAGGGTTGCGCATCAACCCTTGCATGATGATTTAAACAGTGGCTTATAGTAGACCGTTATCACCTAAGAAGCTGGTGACTGATTGATATACTTTCTGCGCATTGTCTGAACGTTCAGCAAATACTTTCCATTGACTTTTCGCGATGGTACGGAATTTTTTACGCTCGACGGCAGACCAGTCATGAATAGTGATATCTGGATTTGCCTCTGCTATTTTGACTGCCGCCTGGTCTGCAATTTTCAGCTGGGTAGTTATGTCGTAAGAAAAATCACGCACCGAAACGGTTAATATTTCCTGCAGATCTATAGGTAATTTATCCCACTTTTTCTGACTGACAGAGATATCAATTAATGGCAATGAGTGGAATCCCGGCTGTACCGGATGCGTAGCAATATCATTTAAGCCATTGGTTTGATTAGTCGAGAAGACCGTATAATCTGCCGCATCAATAACCCCTTTGCTAAGGCCAGTAAAAACTTCAGAACCGGGTAGATTAACTGGTGATGCACCCGCGGCTGCAAAGACCAGTTGTACTAATCCTTCCGGTGCACGGAGTTTTAAACCTTTTAAATCATCGACACCATTAAGGGGGATTTTAGAGACAAAAGACTCCACACCTGTTGTTGAAGCTCCGACAAAGTGTACGCCATAAGGAGCGTACAACTCAGTCATTAATTGATTACCACCGCCGTAGTTCATATATTGTAAAAGCTGTGTTGTATCTGACCATGCCCCCACCATATTACCAATTAAACCAAAGGCTGGATCCTGGCCCGAGAAGTAACCTGTCGCAGTTATATGACCATCTAATATACCCATTTTAATTGCGCCCAGAGTTTCAGTGTGTTTCACAATACTGCCTACGGGTAATAATTTAATATCGATACGACCATTGGACATTTCCCCAACACGTTCAGCCCATTGCTGTTGAACTTGATAGTTCTTATCACCAGAAGGATCTGAGGATTGCATTTTAAACACAAAGTCTGCTGCTAGTGCAGAGGTTGAAAGCGTACTTGCAATAACCGCAGATAATATTTTCTTGTGAAGCTTTTTCATATTGAGATTCCTTGTTTTAATGAGTGTGTATTTAAACTATAAATACGTAGTCACAAATAGGTTACCGGTAACTGATACAAATGTTACCGGTAACTAACAGGCAAGTCTGTGTGTTGAGTCACAATTTTATAAGCGCTTAAGTTTTGTCCTGCTTTTTGAAGGACAGTCTATTTTAAAGCGGTTTCCAACTATTTTGTTAGTTGACCTAGGATAACTTCTATCTATTTGAATCTATAAGGTTAATTTTTTTACTTTGTACTTTTTTATAAAATACGATCTTATATATTCTCTTTTTAATATTTTTTATTGTTGTGTCATGCTTCACAATTCACCAAGTTACGGGTAACATATTGCGCGTAAATTGGTGGGTTTGGCGGTGAGCTTTCTGAAAAGAACAGGATGGTGGGGCAAATGGATAAGCGACTTAAGGGTAGGGTCTTTGTTGTGATGGGGGTGGCAAGTAGTGGCAAATCATCGCTGGGCGAAGCCCTCGTGAAAGTATTAAATATAAAATTTATTGATGGAGATGACCTCCATCCTAAAGAAAATATTCTAAAAATGGCCTCTGGGAAGCACTTAAATGATGAAGACCGCATACCTTGGCTGGTATGCATTCGTGATGCCGCCTTTAGTATTGAAAAAAGAATGAAAATGCTATTATTGTCTGTTCGGCTTTAAAATGGAAATATCGTAATTTAATTTGTGAAGGTAATCATCAGGTTACTTTCTTATTATTATATGGTGACTTCGAATTAGTCTTAAAACGTATGTAGGCACGTAAAAATCA
>JBLHWW010000066.1:0-19149 GCA_047629075.1 Psychromonas sp.
TGTGGCTAAAGAGTCTAAATTTACAAATCCGCAGGCACGTATTCGTCGAGCGGTAAAAAAACATGCTCAGCACCGTAAAGCAGGCGAACGCCGCCGTACTAAAACACGTACACGCAGTTAATTCGGTACGTAAAACTATTTAAAAAAAAAGCAGACCTAGATCTGCTTTTTTTGTTTTTAATAAATACGTTAATTTGATTATTTATGTGTTTATCTTCGATTATTAATGCTAGATTATTATCGACCGTAATTATATGAGCTCATTGTCTTAAATAGGAATCCCATGATTAAAAAATGTTTATTTCCCGCCGCTGGCTATGGCACCCGTTTTTTACCGGCCACCAAGTCAATGCCGAAAGAAATGATGCCTATTGTTAACAAACCACTGATTGAGTTTGGTGTTGATGAAGCCCTAGAAGCTGGCATGAACACTATGAGTATCGTTACCGGGCGTGGTAAGCATTCATTAATGGATCATTTTGATCTCAATTATGAATTAGAGAATGAGATCTCCGGCACGCCTAAAGAAGAAAAATTAAAAGATATTCGATTAATCATGGATCGGGCAAATTTCACTTATATTCGTCAACGCGAGATGAAAGGTCTGGGACATGCTATTTTAGTTGGTAAAGAGTTGATTGGTGATGAACCTTTTGCTGTAGTGCTTGCGGATGATCTGTGTATCAATGAAGGCAATGGTGTTTTAAAGCAGATGGTTGATTTGTACAAACAATTTCGTTGTTCAATCGTTGCCGTTGAAGAAGTACCCGATGATCAAATACACAAATATGGCGTGATCAAAGGAGAGATGATCAAAGATAATATCTACCGTGTTGATGATATGGTCGAAAAGCCTGCGCCCGGAACAGCACCCAGTAATTTAGCTATTATTGGTCGTTATATATTAACGCCCGATATTTTTGATATTATTGAGGGGACAACTCCCGGTAGAGGTGGCGAAATACAAATTACCGATGCGCTACTGACACAAGCTAAAAGAGGCTGTGTTTTGGCTTATAAATTTAAAGGTAAGCGTTTTGATTGTGGTAGTGTACCGGGATATATTGAAGCAACGAACTATGTTTATGAAAACATGTACGAAGATAAATAACGCTTTTAATTATAAATAGACGGAGCGTTAAAAACCGCAAAGAAGCATGCTTCTTTGCGGTGGCAGGACTGCCCATTGACCTTGAATTAGCTTAGTATTTTTTTTCTTTAATAATGAGAAACTCACTACTGCCGGATTCACATTAAGATTTTACAAGAAAGACAGTTCCTATGGTTGTTTAATGGTTATGCACTTCAATCTTTAGTCTGCCAGCAAAAAATGACTTTAGACCCCTTATTTAATAATGGATTGACGGATATAACCGTTATTTTTAGTTAATAATAACCTTGCCTGATCAGCATTCGTATTGGTTAAGATCATTACAATGGCTGTTTTACAGTGCCCGTTAGATTGCAGTAAGGCTTTTTCTGCTTCCTCGCGCAGGCAATCGGTTGCTGTTACAACAATCATTTTTTGTCGTTCGACCAGCTTAGCGTTTGTTGCCTGCACATCCACCATTAAATTACCAAAGACTTTACCGGTACGGATCATTGCACCTGTGCTGAGCATGTTTAAAATTAATTTTTGAGCTGTTCCAGCTTTTAAACGCGATGAACCGCTCAGCACTTCAGGACCTACTACTGCACAGATATTAACATCACAGACCTTGGACATCAGACTGTTGGGGTTACAGTTAATACTGATTACCTGTGCATTAATAGATTTTGCATAGTGCATTGCCCCGATAACATAGGGGGTAGAGCCACTGGCTGCTATGCCTACCAAAATGTCATTTTTATTGAAGTTGATATCCTCTAAATCAGACTGACCCGCTTGATGATTATCTTCTGCATTTTCTACGGCTTTTAATATCGCCTCATGACCACCTGCAATCAAAGCTGTTACCTGTTCAGCCGGTGTTCCAAAAGTGGGTGGGCATTCACTGGCATCTAAAATACCCAAACGGCCCGAGGTACCTGCACCACAGTAAATAAGTCGTCCCTTTTTATGGAAAGTAGCACTAATTAAATCAACCGCTTGGGTGATTGCTGGCAGTGCCAATTCCACTGCCAATGCAACTTTTTTATCTTCTGCATTAATCACTGTAAGCATCTCAAGGGTTGATAGTGTATCAATCTGACTGCTTGCGGCGTTACGGCTCTCGGTCATTAAACTTGCTGGAGGTTTTGACATCTTTGTGCTCTTTAATTAATAAGTGATATTATTTTTTGATCTCGATAAACAAAGTTATTACCCTTCAATTCAGTCTTTCGATATAATATAGCAACCTTCTAAAATTAACAGGTTCAATACAACATGATGAACTCTAACAGCCTCTTTTCACAATTTAAAAAGTTTAAACCTCTTGATAAAATTGTTGATTTTTCAAGAGGTTTTTTGATAATTTTATTTTTTTTAAGTATTGGAAAACTAATCAGCAGTTATCTGCCTTTTTCTTTTCCAGGCAGTATTCTTGGATTGCTCTTACTGTTTTTGGCATTGAATTTGCGACTCATTAAAGTTGAATGGATAATGATCTCAGGCTCCCTGCTGTTAAAGTATATGGCGCTGTTGTTTGTTCCTGTCGGTGTCGGGTTAACCAATCATGTCGCGCTTATTTTTGAGCATTGGTTTGTGATTACATTTTCATTCTTTTTTACAACCTTATTAATTCTTTTATCCGTCGGGCATTTGTACCAGTTTTTAAATAAAAAAGAGGATCTTTAATATGCTGTTTTACCTAGCGCTGCCTTGCACCTTATTAATATTTTTTGCCAGTAAAGCTTTATACACAATTAAACCCTGGGCAATATTCCATCCCTTTTTATTATCCGTTGGATCATTGTTATTACTTCATTATTTTTTTCAATTAGATTATTTAGAATATGCGCGGGGTACCTCTCTGCTCACCGCTTTATTAGAGCCTGCGATTGTGATCCTCGCATTACCGCTTTATCTGCAATTACACCTTATTAAAGAAAAATTTAATATTATTGTAAGCGCTTGTTTATTAGCCGTGTTGCTAGCTTTTAGTTGTGCGTTATTTCTTCTGCCACTTTTAGGAGCTGATCTGGTGACCGCTGCCTCGCTGGCCGGACAACATGTTACGACGCCGATCGCGATGGAGATCAGTGAAAGCTTAAATGGGATACCATCATTAACGGCTGCGATGGTTGTTTGTGTTGGTATTTTCGGCGGAAGTATTGGCTTAGTTTTTTATAAATTATGCGGGATTAAAGATAATCAGGCTCAGGGTGTCGCAATGGGGTGTGCTGCACACGCGCTTGGCACAGCTAAAATAATGGAAACAGATAAAGTGGCAGGCGCTTTTGCGTCGATTTCTCTTATTATCTGCGCTATTTTATCAGCCATTTTGATGCCTCTGTTATATGCAGTCCTTTTTTAACAAAAAAAACCGAAGATTAACTTCGGTTTTTTGAGTTTGGCTGATACCTAAACTACTTGAAGATGCAGCATTTTCAAGTAGTTTGGCTAGCTATAAAATTAATCAGCAGCGTAACCATTAGCAGGCAAGATTAAACCATCAAGTAGCGCGTGGTTATTTAGCATACTTAAACGACCAGATAAAAACCACTGTATGGCTAAAGGGTAGATTAAGTGTTCTTGAGTTAATACGCGTTCGGCAAGCTGTTCCACGCTATCTTCACTGAAAATAGGCACTTGTGCTTGTAAAACAGTTGCGCCAGAATCTAATTCTTCGGTGACAAAATGAACACTTACTCCATGTTCTGAGTCACCTGCATCTATCGCTCTTTGATGCGTATTTATACCTTGATACTTAGGTAATAAAGAAGGGTGAATATTGAGCATTCTACCCAGATATTTATCAATAAATTGAGCTGATAAGATGCGCATAAAACCGGCCATAACAATCAAGTCTGGTTGGTATTGATCAATTTCCTGGCTTAATAAAGCATCATATTGCTCGCGTGAACTAATACCTTTGCTAATAATCGCCTTATGTATAATGCCCGCAACCTGAGCGCGCTGTAAACCATAAGCATCAGCTTTATTGCTTAATACGGCAACAATTTCGATATGCTCATTATTCAGCTCGGTATTATGCAGCTTATCTATGATGTTTTGCAGATTACTACCGTTACCTGAAAGCAGAACGACAATTTTTTTAGTTGCTAAAATAGCCATAATTGTTTAGTTAATCTCTACTTGTGCTTCATCTGCTGCTGCGTCTTCGATATGACCAAGTACCCAGGCATTTTCACCTTGAGCAGTTAGTATTTCAACTGCTCTGTCTTTTTCGGCTGCAGGAACAACAATCACTAAACCAACACCACAGTTAAATGTACGGTACATTTCTTCTGTTTTGACGTTACCATTCTCTTGTAACCAGTTGAAAATATTAGGCCATACCCAGCTTTTACCATCAACAACCGCTTTGCTTCCGGCAGGTAGTGCGCGTGGAATATTTTCCCAGAAACCACCGCCTGTAATATGAGAAATCGCATGTACAGGGCAGTTTTTGATTAATTCCAGAGTTGATTTTACGTAAATTTTTGTGGGTGTTAATAATGTTTCACCCAATGTTGAGTCACCAAAGGGGGCACTGGTATCAGCTTTTGATACTTCTAAAATTTTACGCACTAAAGAGTAACCGTTTGAATGTGGACCACTTGAGCCAACTGCGATTAGCGCATCACCGGCGGCTACTTTAGTCCCGTCAATAACGTCAGCTTTTTCAACAACACCCACACAGAATCCAGCTATATCGTAATCATCACCTTCGTACATGCCCGGCATTTCCGCAGTTTCACCACCGATAAGCGAACAGTTTGCAAGCTCACAACCAGCACCTATACCGGTTACAACGGCAGCAGCTACATCAATGTCGAGTTTTCCTGTTGCATAATAATCAAGGAAAAATAACGGTTCAGCACCCTGAACGATAAGGTCGTTTACACACATTGCAACCAAATCGATACCGACTGTGTCGTGTTTTTTCAGGTCAATTGCCAGACGCAGTTTTGTACCGACACCGTCAGTACCTGCAACTAATAAAGGCTCTTTATAACCTGTAGGCAGTTGGCATAATGCGCCAAAACCACCCAATCCACCCATTACTTCTGGGCGTTTAGTACGTTTTGCTACACTTTTAATACGTTCAACTAATGCTGTACCAGCATCAATATTAACACCAGCGTCTTTATAGCTTAAAGAGGTTTTTTCGTTGCTCACTTGCATTCCTCGCAGAATTTAATTTAAAAGCGATTTCGCTTTTATAGAATTTGATGGGTTAAAACAGCTGCATTTTAGCATTTATATGACAAGGATCTAATTATTTATGCATTGAATGGCTGGTTTAAGTAAATTTTCGCGTTTTCTTAAGTCATGTCCGCTTTATTATGACATGACTTAAGACTTAATCGTTATTTGGCCCGTATAGTATCTTATTTTTGTTTCTGTTACTTTCTTTGCCTAATCTTTTCAAGATAATTTATTACGGAGCTGGCAGCTATTAGGATCGGTTAATCTTGCGAGTATAAATGTCGTTCAATCTGAAACTGTTCTGAGTAATGTATGAAGAATTAAGCATGGTTATTCACTGTAAACTTTAAGCAACGCTGCGCAGGCTTTACTCAGTATAAAGTGTGTACAAATTGCTGCAAAATGCAGATCAAAGATCAGCCGATCCCAGTGTAATTACGATTAAATATGATTATCAACTTGCAATAGAATTATATCTGCTTATGATCATGTTATTGTTGCTTGAATGGTAGTTATATTAATGAAACCAATGTTCGTTGTGCGTAAATTTTTTGTCTTATTTATTTCGTTCATCTCTTTCACGTCTTGCGTGTTAGCCAACCAGTTTGAAAACCTTTACCAGGGGAATATCGTTGTAGAGAAACAGGGCGAACAACAGTTAAAGGAGCTGGCATTACAGCAAGTTTTGATTAAAGTGTCGGGCAATTCGCAGGTCAACAGACTGGATGAAAGCCAACAATTATTGAAAAAAACCCAAAGCTTGTTATCTCAATTTGGTTATCGCAATATTGAGAATAACCGCTATTTTATGGCGGTGTTTGATCCAAGTAAAATAAACCAGGCATTAAAAGAGATGGGGCAGCCTGTTTGGGGCGAAACTCGTCCTCAGACATTAGTTTGGTTAATTGTTGAGAGTGATGATGAACGTAAACTTATTTCAGATACTATGATTAGTGGTGATCAGGATAATGTGCTTTCTTTGATACTAAAAAGCACACAGCAGGAGCGCGGTATTAGCTTACGCTTCCCGTTAATGGATCTTGATGATAATTTGGCTGTCTCTCTATCGGATGTTTCCGGTCGATTTTTGGATCAGATAGCCCTCGCTTCCGAGCGTTATGATGCCAGCCTATTTAGTGTTGCTAATTTAAAACAAGAAGATGAAAAAACGTGGGATTTGGAGTGGGTACTCGTTTATAACAGCCCACAATCAAAGAAAAATAAAGTCGTCGTCTCGGAGCAATTACGTGGCGAGAAAAGTGTTGTTTTAAGCGATATGACTAACAAAATTGCTGATTATTATGCTGACCAATATGCAATATTGGCAACGGATGCTGATAAACTTTCGCAAAGTATTTACATCAGCGGTATCAGTTCGTTACAGCAACATGAAAAATTAAATCAAGTATTATCAGGCATTCTAGCAATTGCATCCTATGAAGTCGTGAGCGTTGATGCCATGCAGGTAAAGGTCAATGTGAAGGTAAATGGTGGCATTAATAGTTTTGAAAATGCACTTAATGTACAAACTAACTTACAATTAGATGCTGCTCAAAGTGAAAAATTTCACTTTAACTGGCGTTAATTAGGGAACTTCATGCCACAGGATGAATTACGTTTTCAATATCCTTTATTAGCACTCAAATTTCCTGATGATGAAACCTTTGCAAGTTTTTATCCTGGTCAAAATTACAGTGTATTAAGACAATTAAAAAACAGTGTTGTGGGTCTGGGTGAGCCGGTCTTATATATGTGGGGAGAATCGGGTAGCGGTCGTTCTCATTTGTTACATGCCTTGTGTTCAGAAGTCGATGAGCGTGGCGAAAGTGTCGCCTATATTCCGCTGCGACACTACCAGGGTATGACCTTAGATATTTTTGAAAATATGGAACAGGTAACGCTTGTCTGCATCGATGATATCGAGGAAATTGCAGGTGATAAAAAATGGGAAAAAGCGCTTTTTGATTTTTATAATCGCTGGTCCGATAATAAAGAAAATCGCTCGTCTGGTGCCAGTTTAGTGCTTTGTGCAAGTAATTTACCTAAGCAACTCGGTATAAAACTGAATGATCTTGTTTCTCGACTTGAATGGGGGGCTTGTTACCATTTAACCCCACTTAATGAAGAAGACAAGCTAGGTGCTCTGCAGTTACGCGCTCAATTAAAGGGCATGAAGTTGCCAGTAGATGTTGGGCGTTTTTTATTAAATCGTCTATCACGGGATATGAATACCTTATTGGACACGCTTGACCAATTAGATAATGCTTCATTAGAGGCTAAGCGCAAATTAACGATTCCCTTTGTCAAAGAGGTGCTGGTCTTATAATGCTTGGAGATATACTCAAGCGACCCTAAGGTACAAGAATCACTAAGACTATAAATATTCAGATTCCAGACAAAAAATTAATTGGGTAGTTATTTTGAATCAAAACATGCTAACCACGAAAATTATCGTTTATGTTTTCCCTTCGAGTGTCTTGCAACCCTTGAAAAGGGAATAACCATTCTCATTTGTGTTCGAGCATTTGAGGGAAGCTCTGAATTTACATTCTGAAGTGAGGAGCAGTTGACTCTTTTCTAGCTACTTTTTTTCTTGCGAATGCTTAACCCTAATTCACGACCTCTGTATTTTGCAAAATAGATATCTCCCATTAAGAAACAACTCGCCAGCAATAATTCTATACTCGCCAATATTAATTCATCGGGTTCACTCATTAATATAACAATGCTGTGCATTAAGTAGAATAAGGTCAGAAAACTAGACCATGCATAGGTATAAGGATTACTCTGTAAAATACCTTTTAATGGGAATAACAGAGGAATAAACCAGATGCAGGTAACCAGCCAAGGGCTTATATTTAACGCAGGTGGAGATAACCACAAGTGCCAAACAGGAATGAGGATCAATAATCCAAAATATCCTATTCTGGCAAGTAATTGATAGTGTCGAGTTTGCATAAAAATTCAACTTATTAAAAATGATAACGCTTTATTGCCAAAGCTGTTGTGGTTTTGGCATATTAAAGTATCGTTAATACCGATTCGGGGGGGCGACCTATGACAGCTTTTTCATTTGCTAATACAATCGGACGTTCAATTAATTTAGGATTTTCCACCATAGCCTGCAATAAAAGTTGCTCATTGTTCTGATCTTTAAGTTTTAACGCTTTATATAGGGCTTCATTACAGCGCATCAGCTGACGCGCCGAGTCAAAACCTAATAGCGTAATGATGCTTTGCAGTTGCTCAACCGTCGGCGGCGTTTCGATATACTTTATTACCTCTATCTTATCGCTCTGCTCTTCCAAGAGCGCTAAGGTTGTACGACTTTTAGAGCAACTTGGGTTGTGGTAAATTATAATATTGGTCATTTTTTCCCTTGCAAATTAAGTTGTTATAGTTTTACTAACGGCAATTATTCGGCGGGCCAAATAGCAATATAATTTTCTAGGTTGTCAGGGTCAATGCTGCTTTCTGATATAATTTTTCCGCGCACTGAAAAACCACCTTTATGCATAGCTGATTTACTGCCTGTAATTAACGGGTGCCACTCCGGTATAGGCTTGCCTTCAGCTAAGCGTCGGTATGCGCAGCTTGCTGGTAACCAATGAAACTGCTGGATGTCATCCAGTGATACTTTTACACAATCGTTGACCAGTTTGAAGCGTTGATCATATTTTCGACATTGACATGATTTTGTATGTAACAGGTGACAAGAAACATTAGTGAAATGTAGCTCTTCTGTTTCATCATCTATTAATTTGTTTAAGCAGCATTTACCACAACCATCACACAGAGACTCCCATTCTGTGTCTGACATTCTCGATAGTGTTTTATATTCCCAAAATTTATTCATATTTCTCTTATTTATTAAGTTGGATCTGCAGTCTATTTATTGACTACTAGTGATCACTTCTCTGTTACAACGATACGCGGCTCATTAATACGTTCGGACAAATAACTGACTGCCGTGGCAAAATAGTATGAACGATTCCAGTGCATCAAAACATGGTAGTTATTGTATGCAAGATAGATTCGTCCATTTTTATCATCGGGGATAACGATGGAAGCATTAATATCAACTTTTGGTAAAGCACTTCCATCATAACGTCGAACGCCTAAATTTTGCCATTCTTGAAGTGATTTCTTTTGCTTGCTCTCGGATAATTGAAGATCAAAATTATCGGGTAATATAACTTGTCGTCCCCAAGTCTCATTGTTATTCCAACCCTCTGTTTTCAGGTAATTTGCAGCAGAAGCAAAGATATCGGCGTGGGTATTCCAAATGTCTTTTTTACCATCACCGTCATAATCAACGGCATAGTTTAGATAAGAGGTGGGCATAAATTGCACTTGTCCCATTGCGCCAGCCCATGAACCGATAAAATTGTCAGGCTCTACGTGCCCTTGCTGTAAGATATTTAGCGCTGCGAATAACTGCTTTTTGAATAATGCCTCACGGCGACCTTCGTAGGCCATCGTTGTTAAAGCGGAGATAATATAATTATTGCCGGTAAAGCGGCCGAAATTTGTTTCAATCCCCCACAATGCGACAATAAACCGCGGCTGTACGCCGTATGCCTTGCCTATTTCCTGCAGCAGCTGGTAATGCTTTTTATAAGCTGCTCGTGCTTGTTCTACTTTCCAGTCTGGAACGGCTCTTGGTATATAAGTATCAAGGGTTAATTTAAATTCAGGTTGTTCTTTGTCGGATTTAACGCTGCGCTGTAAAAATTCGACTTTAGCAAATGCATTTTCGATAACATTCGAATTGATGCCATTTTTTTTAGCTTCAATTTTAATTTGTTCCACATAGTCAGAAAATGATGTTTTTTGCGGTTTTTGATCATTATTAATGTTATCTGCATTAGCCAGCTGGCTAAATAACAAGGTGCTGAACATGGTTAGAAAAAGCATTTTTATTGGCGATGAGAAGGTGATTTTTTGATCAAATTTCATGTTCATTGTCCTGCTGTTTTTTTTTCCAGTCTTTGTGCTCTTGTAGATAATTGACTGGAGGGGGAGGAAGTTGTAAATAATAACCATTATCTGTTATTGCAGAGAGTACTTTATCAGCCTCAGCCAAAGCAAATTTTGTCTGCAAATTAATGTTTAATAAAGAGATTAACTGCGGTGGGCCAAATCGCTCCAGCAGTGGAGTCGGTACGGGAGAGAAATCATCACGTTTTGCAATAAACAGATAAGTCTGCGATTTGCGAATACTTTTATATACAGCACATAACATAATAGTAATGTAGTCCTTGACTTGCCTATTTAGATGGCAAACTATAACATGTATAAGTATTTTTTTTAAAAAAATGTACTGTGTTTTAAGTCAAATAATTGTGATAATCACGGATAGGATTAGTATGACCCTAAAATCATCAAATTTTACTCTGTTGGTAGTGAATCTTGAGAGTGGAAGCCTGACTACTTTAGCAGAAGAGCTTCACAAAAAAAGTATTACGGCACCGGGTTTTTTTCAAAATGCACCAGTGGTGGTTAATATTGAGAATACAGCCCTTAAAATAGACTATGCTAACATGAAACAGAGCATTAATGAGCAAGGTTTTATTTTAGTCGGTATTTCAGGTGACTTATCCGACGAGCAAAAAGAGCTGATCCGCGCACAGAATATCGCCATCTTGAGAAGTTCTTTGCGCCAATCGAAAAAAATAGCAAGTGTGATACCGGCAGCAGTCGAGCCGATTGAGTTGCCCGTGGTTAATGAGTTTAAAACAAAAATTCATACCGGACGGGTTCGTTCTGGGCAGCAGATTTATGCTAAAGAAACCGATCTTGTGATTCATGGTGATGTCGGTGCCGGGGCTGAAGTTATCGCTGACGGTAATATTCATATTTATGGTAAATTAAGTGGCAAAGCGTTGGCCGGTGCCAAGGGCGATAAAAGTGCCTGCATCTTTTGTCAAGCACTTAAACCAGAATTGCTTTCGATCGCTGGAATTTACAAATTAAGTGATGATTTAACGAATGAGTATGTTACTAAAAGTTGCATAGTGTCATTACAAAATGAACAAATTGTATTGTGCAAATTAGATCAGATTTAAGGAATAACAATAATGGCGAAAGTAATTGTCGTGACATCAGGTAAAGGTGGTGTCGGTAAAACAACAAGTAGTGCTGCAATTGGCAGTGGGCTTGCAATGACGGGCGCAAAAACCGTTATTATCGATTTTGATATTGGGCTGCGTAATCTGGATTTGATTATGGGCTGCGAACGTCGCGTTGTTTACGATTTTATTAATGTGATAAATGGCGAAGCAAACCTTCAACAGGCGTTAGTTAAAGATAAACGTATTAATGATCTTTATATTTTACCCGCTTCGCAAACCCGCAATAAAGATGCGTTAACCAAAGAAGGAGTTGAAAAAGTCATCAATACGCTAAAAGCAGATGGATTTGAGTACATTATCTGTGATTCACCTGCGGGCATTGAACAGGGGGCTATGATGGCACTTTATTTTGCCGATGAAGCTATTGTTACAACTAATCCTGAAGTTTCATCGGTACGAGACTCAGATCGCATCACCGGGATGTTATCCAGTAAATCTTACCGCTCAGAACAACAACTAGAACCCGTAAAAGTACATCTTTTGGTTACTCGTTATTGCCCGGAGCGCGTTCAGAAAGAAGAGATGCTCAGCATCGAAGATATTAATGATTTATTAGGCATTGAATTATTGGGGGTTATTCCTGAGTCTAAAGATGTGTTAAGCGCTTCAAATTTAGGTGAACCTATTATTCTCAATCAAGACAGCGACGCAGGGAAAGCTTACCAGGATGCAGTGGATCGTTTGCAGGGTATTGAACGTGATCTTCGTTTTGTTACCTACGAGAAGAAAAGTTTTTTAAGCCGTATATTTGGAGGTTAGTGTGGGATTGTTAGGATATTTCAGAAGCGATAAGCCGCAGAAAAGCAGTGCGAAATCAGCTAAAGATCGTTTGCAGATTATTGTTGCACACGAACATAAAAATGCGATGTGCCCAGCATATTTACCTGAAATGCAAAAACAAATTGTTGAGGTTATTCGAAAATTTATGAAAATATCAAATAATGATGTTAAATGTGAATTTTCAGATAATGCCGATGATGATATGTCTGTATTAGAAGTGAATATTACCTTACCTAAAAATAAATAATTTTTAAAGGGGGCATGACTTCAAGCCAGCAGAGAGTTTGCTAACTCTCTGCTGTGATTATAAAAATTTTTTAATCAGCACTTACTTAAGTGCTGATTTTTTATCTACAGAGATACTATTAATAATAACAGGCTGAATTGGTTTGTCACCAGCGCCCGTCTTGACTATTGCTATTTTATCAACAACCTCCATTCCTTTAATCACTTTGCCGAATACGCTGTAACCCCAGCGGTCCCCTTGTGCATCTAAAAAATTATTATCTTTATGATTAATAAAAAATTGACGAGTGGCAGAATGCGGACTGTTGGTTCTTGCCATGGCAATGGTGCCGCGTTTATTGCTCAAACCATTTTGGGACTCATTCTCTATTGCTGCAACCGTAGCCGCTTTTTTTCCAGAGACCTCAAAACCACCCCCCTGAATCATGAAGTTATTAATAATACGGTGAAAGGTAGTTTGCTTATAACCATCTGTTTGTACATATTGTAAAAAATTAGCAACTGTTTTGGGTGCTAGCGTTGGATACAATTCGACAATAATCGGGCCTTGGGATGTTTCCATTAACACCGTTGGATTTTCATTCGAAAATACAGATGTGCTAAGAAAGAGCAGGAAAATAGATAATAAGTGTTTCATGGTGTTTCCTTATATTGATATAAATTAGAATTTTTCCAGTTTGCTATTAAGTTCTGGATCTATCACGATTTCGGTTAACAATAGAGATAACTGCTTATTGAGTTGTGCGCTTATTTTTACCGCATCGGCATTAAGGGGAGCTTCTGACACTGTGCGTGAATTAAATGTTTTGCTAAATGTTTTGTTGTTTGATTTGAGTTGAATTTTTATAACCACCTCAGAATTTATTTTATGCTTATAGGTAGATTGCTTGACTTTTGCGAGTAATTTAATGAGCTGAACATCTATTTTGTGAGCATTGTTAGGGGAAATGTTTAATCCCTGAGCCAACCATTGTTTATTTAAATGTTGCTGAATAATGAGCCGACTACTGTTTGATTCATTGACAAGGGTTGCAACGTCATCACCTGTGCTTATTTCAATTAAGTAGTGCGCAATACGTCGATCTTGACTGCTCAGTGACCAATTGATATCGCCATTAATCTTGGGGATTTTTTTTTCAGTGGTAATTTCAGGTTGTACCTGCATTGTATTGGGCATATTACTGCAAGAAAATAAAAAAAAGCTAGCGGATACTAACGTTAAAAACCGGATTTTTTTAGACCATGAGTCAATCATAACGGATATTCCTAGGGGTGAATAAAAGGGAAGTAAAGATGATAGCAAATCAGTTTAATTTATGCTGTTTTTAAATCAACAAGCGAACTGTGTTTTGAATGATTCATATCTTAATTGTTAGAATAAAGTGTTTAAAATGTAGATTAAGATCTATTTTATATTATTAGGTGTCATTTATTAGTCTGCCTTACTGTTATTGAATGTTTTATGTTTTTTTTAAAATGCCGAAAAATATTTAAAGATCGTATGCTTAAAATCTTTTTTCTGTACTTGATTTGGTACTACAAGCCGTATGGTCTCTAGCTTTAGAATGGTTATCCACTTTTTCTGTGGATAACTCTGTGGGGAGATTTGTAAAAGCAGCCTGTAGCCCTTATCATTACTTAGTTTTTATTACATTGCAGCAAAAACGAACAAAATAAATTATATATTAAAAACAATGGGTTGAAAATGTCAAATGCATTGTCGGCGAGAAGTTTTGTCATAAGTTAAGAAAAATTAAATTGTTACAAAGTCAATATTTAAATGTTAATTATTATTACTTAAAAATAAAAAAATGATTGACATACACAGAAAGGGATTGGTTTTTATTGTTGATTATTTAAACGCTATATTGGTCCGGTTTACATTAACAGCTCGTTCAAATAATGCTTTTATGAATCGGTTATTGATTTTATCTGCTTATTTAAAATAGTTAAAATCGATAAAACAGCGCATATGCTGGCTAGATAAGTGACTTAAAAGCAGGGTAGGCGATGTTTTTTTTGCTAAAGCATAATTTTCACTGTTTTTTGTTAGCAGATTCAACTTTGAGGTGCATAACGCCTTTTCCAAAAAATCTTCTCGTATCAAGATATTGATCCTAATAAGGGGAGTGTTAAGTAAGGATATGTTTGCACTCAAAAGTGTTTTAGCCATACTGTCATCTCCTACCGACAACTCAAGCTGCAGGACTTGGCATTCTGATTGGACCTAAGTGTAGGCTGCATTTTTTAAAGTGCTATTAACTATTTTGCTGTGCTCTGTTATGGAGTAATATTGGAATATTTAGGTTATATAGCCAAACTACTTGAATCTAAATCTTCAGGTAGTTTGGATATAAGAGGTAATACATGGATAAACGCTTTCAACTTGTTTCTCAATTCTCACCTGCTGGTGACCAACCTCAAGCAATTGAACAATTAGTTGATGGTCTTGAATCTGGTCTTGCTTTTCAGACCTTGCTGGGGGTGACGGGCTCGGGTAAAACATTTACTTTAGCGAATGCGATTGCAAAGCTTAACCGCCCAACATTAATTCTTGCGCCCAATAAAACCCTCGCTGCACAGTTATACGGTGAAATGAAAGAATTTTTTCCCAATAACGCCGTTGAATATTTTGTTTCTTATTATGATTATTATCAGCCTGAAGCCTATGTACCCAGTTCAGATTCTTTTATCGAAAAAGATGCTGCTATCAACGCGCATATTGAGCAGATGCGCCTTTCTGCGACCAAAGCGCTATTAGAACGCAAAGATGTGGTTTTGGTGGCTTCCGTCTCTGCAATATATGGTTTGGGCGATCCAACCGCTTATTTGAAAATGATGCTGCACCTGACCGTCGGTGAAATAATATCAAGCCGTGAAATACTGCAGCGTTTAGTCGCTTTACAATATAACCGCAATGAAACTGAGCTAAGTCGCGGTACCTTTCGCGTGCGTGGTGAAGTGATTGATATCTTTCCTGCCGATTCGGAAAAAGAAGCCTTACGAATTGAATTGTTTGATGATGAGGTCGAGCAAATTTCAGTGTTTGATCCGCTTACCGGTCAAGGAATAGATAAGCTTTCACGTGTCACTATTTACCCTAAGACACATTATGTTACTCCGCGAGAGCAAATTATTACAGCGGCCGCCGCGATTAAAGTCGAGCTCAATGAGCGTAAAAAAGAGTTTCTTGAGCAGAATAAACTGCTTGAAGAGCAACGCATTTCACAACGTACTCTGTACGATATTGAAATGATGAATGAGCTTGGATATTGCTCCGGTATAGAAAACTACTCACGTTACCTCTCGGGGCGCAGTGAGGGGCAAGCACCTCCAACTTTGTTTGATTATCTGCCCAAAGATGCTTTATTAATCATTGACGAAAGTCATGTCACTGTGCCGCAAATTGGTGCTATGTATAAAGGCGACCGTTCGCGTAAAGAAAACCTGGTGAATTATGGCTTCAGGTTACCTTCAGCCCTCGATAACCGGCCTTTAAAATTTGCAGAATTTGAAAAAATAGCTCCACAAACTATTTATGTTTCAGCAACCCCCAGTGATTATGAAATTAACAAATCTCAAGGTGAGATTATACGTCAGGTGATACGTCCTACTGGTTTACTGGATCCTATTATAGAAGTTCGCCCGGTAGCCACGCAGGTTGATGATCTGCTCTCCGAGATTAATAATCGTTTACCCTTAAAAGAGCGTGTCTTAGTGACGACCTTAACCAAACGAATGGCGGAAGATCTTGCTGATTATTTATATGAACACGGCATTAAAGCACGTTATCTTCACTCCGATGTGAATACGGTTGAACGTGTTGAGATAATCAGAGATTTACGCTTAGGTATTTTCGACGTGTTAATCGGCATTAATTTGTTACGTGAAGGCTTGGATATTCCTGAAGTTTCTTTGGTGGCTATTTTAGATGCGGATAAAGAGGGATTTTTACGATCTGAACGTTCACTTATTCAAACCATGGGACGTGCCGCGCGTAATTTAAACGGTAAAGCCATTTTATATGCCGCTCGTATTACAGGCTCTATGCAAAAAGCGATTAAAGTCACCGAAGATCGGCGTGTATTACAAAATCAATTTAATATTGACAATGGCATTATTCCGCAAGGTTTGTCGAAGCAAGTTAATGATGTGATGCAGTTGGGACAGCGAAACCTTAAAAAAGGCAACTTAAAGCAGGATAAAGTGGCTGAGTATAAAGCAAATTACCAGATACACAGTGAACAGGATATTCTTAAACAGATCGCATTATCAGAAAAACAGATGTTTGCCTGTGCTAAAAATTTAGAATTTGAAAAAGCGGCTTTATTAAGAGATGAGGTCACTAAGTTACACGAGCAATTAGTGAGTGTGGGGTAATACCGTCAGCGTTTAACTGTAAAAAACAGTTAAACGCTGACGGTAAAGAAATGTATTAACCTAGCACGGGGAAGTGCTCTTTTTCCAACATGTTAATTAATGAAATGAGTGGTAATCCAATCAGGCTGTTTGGATCTTTTCCTTCTAAGGATTCAAAAAGAGCAATGCCATAACCTTCACTTTTAAAGCTGCCGGCACAATTGAAGGGTTGCTCTTTCTCCAGATAATGGTTGATCATTTGATCGCTTAATACTCGAAACTGTACCACATATGGCTCAACCAGTGATTGCACAGTACCTGTCCGAGTATTAAGCAATGCAAGCCCAGTATAAAAAGTAATACGTTGACCACTCGCGGCTTTTAACTGCTGAAAGGCATTAGCGACATTACCGGGTTTACCAAGAATTTTTCCTTGATTCACACAGACTTGATCAGAACCAATGATTAATGCGTCAGCGAAGTTAGGCGCAATAGCTTGTGCTTTTGCTATTGCCAAACGTTCTACTAGTTGAACAGCGGTCTCTTTAGGATGTGCTGTTTCATTAACATCAGGTTTGGCAGTATCAAATACCAGATTGAGCTTTTCTAACAACTCTTTCCGAAAAGGTGAGGTCGAAGCTAAGATCAGTTTTTGAGACATATCATGCTCTCTGTTAAAATTTAAGGTTAACGCATTTTATGACGAGACAAATAATAAAGCGATAGTTTAGGTTAAAAAATATTTTTATATGGATGACGAATTGTTTAGCCGATAGATTTTTATAGGAGAAACGGGGTAAGTTTTTATTCGCTGCTAAAGCTTTATAGGGCGCAAATTTCTCTATTCTAAAGCTTAAAAAATATTTAAGCTTTAGAATAGAGAAATTTAAGAAAAAGAGCGCTTTTTCTTTGACTATCTTGACAGCAATCTATAGTATTCGCGCCCATGCAAAACGTTAAATTACCGATTATGGTTGATCCTGTTAGAGCTGCACAAAATCAGTTGGAGTTAGACGCTATAATTCCAAAAGCGCTTTTGAGTAGACTGGCAGAGTCAACAATCAGTATTCAGTCTGATATCAAGACTACTTTTTCATTCGATATTGATAAGCAAAAGCTAAGAATATTTGATGGTAAAGCCAGTGTTGCAGTAGAGCTTATTTGTCAACGGTGCAATGAGCCTATGATTTATCAGTGTGAAGCTGAATTTAAATACTGTCCTGTTCATAACCAAGAACAGGAAAATAATTTACCTGACGCCTACGAAGCCATTTATTATGATGAAAATGGTGAGGTGAATCTTCATCAAGTTGTAGAAGATGAGCTAATAGTGACTCTTCCGCAAATTGCAAAACATGCAATTGAAGAATGTCAGCAAAGTAAGTTTGAACTTACCTTTGGTGAAATTGATGAAGTGGAACAGCGTCCCAACCCATTTGATGCTCTAGCTCAATTAAAGCACAAGTAACCAGTAGGAATTTTTAACATGGCTGTACAAAAAAGTCGTAAAACTCGTTCAAAACGCGGCATGCGTCGTTCACATGATGCACTAAGCGCTCCAGCGCAACTTTCTGTTGATGCAACTTCTGGTGAAACTCACCGTCGTCATCACATGACTGCCGATGGTTTTTATCGTGGCAAAAAAGTGATCGAACTGTAAGAAATTACAAAATGATCCAACAGTAAGCAATTAGATTGTCTAAACTTACTATTGCCATCGATGCAATGGGGGGCGATGTCGGCCCCCATATTCCTATTTTAGCCGCTTTGAAAGCACTCCAGTTACACCCCAATCTAGACGTTATTATTGTCGGAAACCGTACTCAACTGCTCCCTTTTTTTAAAAAAAAACAGCTATTAGAGCATCCTCGCTTAAATCTAATTCATACTGATAACGAGATCTCTATGGAAGTTAATCCGGTTTATGCATTACGTCATACGTCAGATTCATCTATGCATATCGCCCTTAAACTTGTGTCACAGGGCAAAGCCGATGCTTGTGTCAGTGCCGGTAATACCGGGGCATTAATGTTGCTCGCCAAGCAAGCTTTAAAAACTCTGCCGGGTATCTCCCGTCCTGCACTTATCTCATCTTTACCTAATATGCATTTAGGGCATACTTATATGCTTGATTTAGGTGCTAATTTGCAATGTGACAGTCATACTCTATTTAATTTTGCAGTGATGGGCAGTGTGCTTTGCGAAAAGGTTGACCAAATTAATTCTCCCCGTGTCTCTATTTTAAATGTTGGCCAGGAAAACAATAAAGGTGGGGATGTGATCCAGCGTTGTGCCGAATTGTTAAAGCATTCTAAGCATATAAATTATGCCGGG
>JBLHWW010000067.1:0-19027 GCA_047629075.1 Psychromonas sp.
TTCGTTCTAATTCTGTGGCTATGCTATAACCCAGTAAATATAATAGGTTCAACTTTGAGCCTATTGAAAAGTAGATAAACAGTTCCTTTTATATTTATATATATATAACTTTAATGATGTAAAGATATAGATATAAGCAGCTTTAATGAGTAAAACGCAATACGTTGACTTTTAAACTTTATTTAAGTTATCAATGTCAACTTTAGCCCTATTCAATTGACGCTATATTCCGCTATTATTTAAATAAATATAAAATTCAGGCAAAAAAAATGGTCTTCATAAAGAAGACCATTGGTAAACAGCTCGAGTGGACAAAAAGTATTGATTCACTCTCGGCAACTGGCTACCATTTTACAGGCCCTTTAGCTTTGCGTCCCTAGATTTCTCTGGGTTTGCGATTAGTTCATTTTATAAATACTGCGATAAGATCACATCATAAAAATGTACAACACTATTGTGTCACATTTACCGACTTGAATGTAAGTCAAAGATAATTATAAATTTTATAATTATCTTTGACACTAAGTCGCCTATAAACCTAGTAACATTTACCTTACATTGTTTTAACTTAATTACCCAGTCGCTAGTATATTTTTCTGATATTAACTTCGCCGGCCTGTCATTATCTATTGCTTGAAATATTTTCAAGATGAGCGCTTATTTTTCTGATATGACGCTTTTTTTGTTAATCCTTTCTCTTGTCTATTTTATCAGTTGACCAGCACTAACGGTTCAATAACGACACTATAAGCTGAGCTGTACAATATAAGTTTTTAAACTGTCTAAATATCCTTAATAAGTAGCTAGCTTTAAGTTACCCCATATTGTTCAGAAATGATTACCTACCACCAGACAAATACGGGGGATACATATTATTATAAAATTTATAATAATATGTATCCCCCGTATTTGTGATATCGTTGGCTTAGTAAATATAGCAAAGCTTAATTATTGATCAGCACAAGACAAATGACATAAGTCATTATCAGATAATCGCTTTTTACCGCAGTTATATAATTTCATTGTAATATTTATAAAGTAAATAAATCGCAAACCTAGGGAAACTTAGGGACGCAAAGCTAAAGGGCCTGTAAAATGGTAGCCAGTTGCCGAGAGTGAATAAACACTTTTGTTTCCTGAGCTATTTTTTTATCTATGGTCTTCTTTATGAGGGCCATTTTTTTTGCCTGAATTTTGTAAAATTTGTTAAAAATAACAAGCTAACAGGAATTATTGGGTTGATATGAAAAATTACTTACAAGGTGTTATTGCACTATTACTTTGCACTTATTCCATTAACAGCTTTGCTGGCTTCTCGGTTACCCGAACAAGTTTTGGTGTCAACCTTGACCAACCGGTGACCAAAGAAACCACCCTGATTAATTCAGGAAACCAAGCGGTGCGGGTCAGAGTAGATTTTGAAAAACCGCCATGGGCTAAAGACGAATACTATCTGGGCGATCAGCTGGTGGCTTATCCGAAAATAGTAGTGATTCCGCCTAAGGGTAAAATACAAGTAAAAATCGCGCCAAGAATAAAAACAGATTTACAGGATGGCGAGTATGTCGCGCTGCTTGTGTTTAAAGAGCTGCCTCCGAGAGGTAATGAAAACCAGGTGACCATGCTAATGAATATCGGGGTTCCCTATTACGGTCGAAAAGGCGCGCTTAAAACCGGACTGAATTTTGATGCCTTGCGGGTTGAGAAAACAGACCAAGGTTATGACCTGCTGGGAACGGCTAAAAACACCGGAAATTTTTCTTATCCGCTTGAGATAGACGTTAAGTTTTACAGCAACAAGAAACTAATAAAAGAGCAAAGCTTTAAACAGGGCTTCTACAGGGCGCATTCGTTCGAGCTAAAAAAATCAACGGAAATGAATGCTAAAGCTGACCATGTGCAGGTTGTTTTTGAAAATGAAAAACTGCCTTTTTCCGATAAGTTCGATTTTGAACTCTAGGAGCGCTGCACGTGAATAAAATAGCCTTTGTTATGTTGTTTTTTTCAGCGTTTTTACAAGCTAAATTTGAAGAAAAAGAGGGGGTGTTTTACATCAACGGCGATGCTGTAAAAGCAATAGAGCTGTCCCTTGCTCTTTCTGCCATCGATTTTGGCGATGTTTATAACGATAGCGAAGTCGACAGTGTTGTGGTGGATTTTACTGTCAATGCAGAAAACACCTATGACTATACGGTGGAGATAAGCAATGATGACAGCACGGGCGTACTGCAGATTTCCCAGACCTCTAGCGGAGGATATACAGCAGACAGTTTAACTTATATAGACACAGGCACGGGAACATACCAAGCACATGAATTTTATGTCGATCTGGACACAGGAAATATGAACGGGGACCTTGCCGCGACAGTCACGGTGATGGTTGCCTACAACGATATCGCACAATAATCTTCCGGCAATACCGCGGGAAAGTTATTTATTTTAAAGTAAAACACGGAGAGTTAATATGAAAAAATCATTCTTAACAACATCAAAAAAAGTATTACTAGCTACATCAATCCTAGCAATGTCATCAACAGCAATGGCTAATACATCTGCCACATTAGATGATCAAACTGGCGTAAACTCTGTAATCAATGTGGTTGCTAAGTATATAACCCCTATCACTGTTGGGCTAAATTTAACAGATATCGACTTTGGGGATGTTTACACTGATTCTGATGTTACAGTTCAAAATATTGCTGCTGACGTGAAGGGTGAATTTGGAGAAACATTCACCTATTCAATTGCAGCAAGTGGCACTGCCGGATTGCTGGTGATAGCTGGAACTGATACGGGTGGTACTGGTGTTGCGTTCACTGCTGATACAAGCACAGCAGCAGAGCTTAACTTCACTGTTGATCTTGATACATCGAAGCTTACACCTGATACAGATGTTTCTGAGACCGTTACGTTCACTGTTTACTATGATGCTATTGCAGATACAGACAATACACCAAATGGTGATTATGTAACACCAGAAGCTGATGCATAATTAAGATTAGGGCAGCCTATGGCTGCCTTTTATAATCCGGCTGCACAGCAATGAACAAACTTCTATTTTTTTTACTGTTTCTCTATTCGGCATCAGTTTTTCCTCTGGAGATTGTCGGGGTAAAAAATGCTCAATTAAAAGATCTCTTTCTCTATAACGGTAGCAGACTGGAGGTTACTCCTGAACAAGGGGTGATTATCTCTGTAAAGGGGATCGAAAATAAAAGGGTAAAGCTAACGATTAAGGCCACCGGAGCTACCTATTTGACCTCTGGAGTGAGAATTGAAAATCTCAGGGCTAAAAATCCGATTATAAGGCTCGATAAATACGGCGAAGGACAGTTTGAAATAGGTTTTTATCTGCTGGGGGAAAAAAAAGTCAGCGGCAAACACAAAAAACAAATTAAATATGATATTGAATATTCAGACTAACTGAGTTTTGATAAGTTATTGATAAGTTTATGATTTACTATCTGCCATGTTCAATCCGTTCAACCCATTTAACAATCTATATCTGTTTAACTCTTTACTTAACTAGGTTAACCTACCCATTAGCAGCTTATTATATGACAGTCAACTCAAACCCGATTAACCACTATAAGGCAGATTCCGGTTTGAATATAACTCCTTGTCCAATTTTATCAGAGCAGCTTATAACCCGGCTATCCGCAAAGAAAACTTCTGCCAGCAAAACATTCCCATTTTCTGACTCTTTATTAAAAGCCGTCTGCTTCTATAATTATTCTCAAGTAAAAGATTTCCCCGTTAAAAAATCAATCACACTGAATTTATTAGACTTATCCGCTTATGCGCTCCTTTTTAGTTTGCCGACCGTACTAAAATCAGGGAGAAGCTAATGCAAAAAAGAGCTATATGGCTGATTTTATTCGGCCTCTTTTTTTGTTATTCGGCTTTTTCAACTACCCAAGATGAATATTTTGAAAATATGATCACCCTGCGTGTGGGCAGCTACCTGCAGCAGGAATTCGTTGAAGTAATGAGCGACTATGACGGCGGCATCTATCTGGATATCGAAGGATTTTTAGAACTTACCGAACTGACTGAATATACCCGGCTTTCAATTGATAAAGGAAAAGTCACTCTGCTGATGGCGGGCAGCCTGTTTCCCGACAGGCAGGAGCGGCGAATAACCACCGATCTAAAAATGCTTAACAGTATAGAAGTTGATGGCAGGCTGTACATTGATAAGGAGACTATTGGTGAGCTACTCCCCCTAAAGAAAGTTAAGTGGATAGCGGAAAAATACACCCTGGCAATCTCACCGGATTTCAATCTGCCTCTGGATAATAGAGTAAACGCAGAAAGAAGAAAGCGGAAAATAGAAGCGGACAAAAATAGCCAAGAAGACTCCTTGGAGACCGACCTGTTTCTGAAAGTGGACCGTAAAGTGATCGATCTTGGCATGCTGAAGCTCAGGTATGACATGAATGATTTTAGTAATTATTTTAATAAAGAGGAGACAAAGGGAAATCTGGAGATGGATTACAGTTCCCAGCTCTTCTACGGTGATTTTAATATCAGGCACAATCTTTACGCCAGTGGAGAGCTGCAAAATATCAGCCTGAAATATCCTTACCTGCTTAAGGATAAAACCGTCACTTTTGGGGATAACTATGTATCGGGAAACGATATCCTCGGCTATAACAGTAAGATTAGAGGGATATCGGTCAGTAACAACGGCTATAGCGTCCAGCGTTCAGGCAGGGAGCTCACCATCAGGGGGGAGGCGCCCAAGAACGCAACGGTTGAAATCTATCAAAATGGCAAGGTTGTCGACTATCAAACGGTGGAGGGCAAGGAGTATCAGTTCACTGTAACGATGAGAAGTCAAAACGATGCCTTCAATATAAAGATATATGACCGAAATGGTGTCCTTATTAAGGAAAAAAGTATTAATGTAATGGCGGGACATGATTTTCTCTCCCAAGGAAAGTGGGACTATGATTTTTTCTACGGACAAAACCCGCAGGGAGAAAACCGTGCCTGGGATGATCTAAAATACGGGCTCTCCTACGGCTTGACCAACAACCTCACCTACTCCTTCAATTACTACGACACCCGCAATGAAGACAAGCTGTATCGATACACAAAGCACCAGACACGCTACCGTTTCTCAACCTTAGTTGTGCCCTTATTAATAAATTTTTCCTATTATGATTCTCTTGAAGATCCCAGCGAGGGTTATATCACCGAATTAGAAAGCGAGCTTTTTTCCCATCAATTGTATTACAGCTATGAGCAGTACAGCCATCGACTGGCCGAGGATGAAGGAAAGGACAGCTACCAGGAAGCAGAGATAAGCGGGGATTACGGCAGAAGTGATTATTTTGTCCGCTTTTCAAATGAAAATTATCAGGGTAGAAAAAAGTACCAATACGATACGGGACTGAGTTATGATATTACAAGAGCCATTCGAATGGATTGGGATCTTGGGAAAACCATGACCATAGATAATAATACAAGGGATAATAACAAAAGCGCTAATTACACCGGGGGAATAGGCTTTAATGCCAGCCTGGGAGATTTTACCTACAGCCTGGATGCCGGGTATAATGCGGGAAGAGATACCAAATGGCAGTATTCGGGCAGGATGAGAAAAAGATTCGGTCAGGACAGTAAATACTCCTATAACGTTGATGTGGATTATAATGAAAATGATCTTTTCAGCTTAGCAATAGGTTTCGAGTATAAATTTAATGCGTTTTTAAAGGCAGACTATGACTACAATAGCGACAGGGATCCGATGCACAGTGTGGGTGCCAGCTATGAACAAGTTATTAATCTGAAAAAACCTTTCACGCTTAACAGTGCCCGAAATCCTGAGCAGGGTTATCTAGAAGGAGCTGTTTTTATCGATAAAAATGGCAACGGGACAAAAGAGCCGAATGAAGAACCTCTTGCAGGGGTTGGTGTCGGCATAGGTAAAAATAAGGTAAAAACCAATAGCGAGGGTCTTTTTTATCTTTCCGATATCGCTCCCTATCGGAAAAACAAGCTGCGTTATGATTATTCAAGCACTATGATTGATCCCACACTCAGTGCGGGTGATTTGAACGAGGTGGTGCTTATCCCCGCATCGGGTAAAAAAGTAGCAATGGGGCTTGTCCCTCAGTCTTTGATTATGGGCTCTATTAACCTGCCTTCAGTAGAGCGTAAAATCAGGAAAAAGTTTTTCAGCTATGCGGAGATAATAGTTGAAAAAAACGGTGTCTACTACCGCACTATAAAACCTGAATACGACGGTTTTTATGTTGTTCAGGACCTGCAGCCGGGTGAATATTCCCTGACAATAAATTATCTGGGCAGTGAAACGATTACCCTTAAAAAGGATGTCCTTGAAATCAGCGTAAAGGGAGGAGAAACCGGAGATTTCTATGATGGAATTAATTTTAAAGTGACGGATATTCAAGCTGAAAAAATTAATACCCATTTTCAGGATTCAGACAGTAAAGCGGGCTAAATTCTGTGTGAAAGCTTATTAAGTTTCGGTAACTCCCCGTCAAGATAGTTCGTCGGCCAATGCTTGCGGTGCATAGAATGCACCCTACTATTATAGCCTTTCCATTAAGATCGTAATTTTTTTTGGGGTATAAGCCTTCGCTTGCTAGCTGATGGTTTTTATTCGTCGGGTGAGTTCCGCCCTTGACGGCGTGCAAAATAACTGGACAGCCATTTAATTGACTAAATATTAATCTGCTTCTATATTTTATTCAGGCACTGTTTTGAATGATTAGGAGTTCATTATGACGCAATCTCGTGCAACACAGGTTTCCCTGGTTGATACACCTAAAAAATAACTGGACAGCCATCTAATTGACTCGCAAAATAACTGGACAGCCATCTAATTGACTAAATATTAATCTGCTTCTATATTTTATTCAGGCACTGTTTTGAATGATTAGGAGTTCATTATGACGCAATCTCGTGCAACACAGGTTTCCCTGGTTGATACACCTTATTATCATTGTATTTCCCGTTGTGTTCGCCGTGCTTTTTTATGCGGCAAGGATAAGTTCAGCGGGCAAAGTTTTGAGCATCGCAGACAATGGATGGTTGAACGCCTCCAGTTTTTAACCTCCACTTTTACTATCGATACCTGCGCTTATGCCATTATGTCTAATCACTATCATCTGGTTTTGCATGTTAATGAATTAGAAAACAGTGAGTTAACCGATGAAGAAGTTTGTCTGCGTTGGAGCCGCCTTTATTCAATGCCAACATTAGTGAGCCGATGGCAAGCAGGGGGCGGGTTATCCGAGGGGGAGTTATTGATGGTAAAAACGGTCATTAATAGATGGCGAGAAAGATTAATGGATATCTCTTGGTTTATGCGCAGTATTAATGAATTTATCGCCCGTAAAGCGAACAAAGAAGATGATTGCGCTGGTCGATTCTGGGAGGGGCGTTTTAAATCGCAGGCACTATTAGATGAACATGCATTAATTACCTGCATGGCTTACGTTGATTTAAACCCAATACGCGCCAAAATGGCCAATAGCATAGAATGCTCTGAATACACTTCTGCCCATGAGCGCATTCACGGCAATGCCAGTCAAAATATTACTGCGGCACCGAAAAATGGTCATATTAAACCTTTGTATGGTTTTGTGGGGGATCAGTCTCAGGATACATCACAGGGCATTCCGTTTTCGCTGATTGATTATATTGAGTTACTGGATTGGACGAGCAGAATATTACGAGATGATAAGCGGGGTGTGGTATTGGGTACTCAACCACAATTACTTGATGTATTAGGGATTGATGATGAAATCTGGTGTGAATTAGCGAGTAGTTTCGGTAAAAATTATCATGGTGCGGTGGGGTCGTTAGAGGAATTAGCCTCCTACGCTGAACACACTGGTAAATGTTGGATTGCCAAGAAGAATGTACTGCATCGATCTTTGCATTAATCTCCTGATTTAAAATACTTTAATAACAACCTATGCATCTGAGGTACTTCAACACGCGTTAAATTCAGCCAATCTAACCATTTAACCTACTCATCAATGATATTTTACTCACTACCTTAATAAATCACTTAAATTCTGCTTATTAGGGCTGATAGTTATGGGTCTTTACATTAAATTATAGCCATTATGATTAATGGATGTCGGCAATTGTGACACGCAATTGTTATCTATTAATGGATGTCCGCAATTGTTAATTATTAATGGATGTCCGCAATTGTTCTATATACCCATGATACTTCAAGATGCAAAGTCAGCAAGGAAAATTGTGCTAATATGCTCGGCATAAAATTGAAGGTTAGTTATTCTACAGAAAGACTTTATAACAACGCAGATTGGCACTATTTGTCTTGCCCTACGGGGCGCAAGTTCGAAAACCCGCGCTGTGTTGCCCCCCTCGAAAAGGGAATAAGCATCTACCGCTAGAGGATTAACGCAGTTAATCGCTCGAAAGGTCATGTTGCGTCTTGCTCTGGTCTCCGATCTTCCGCCTGACAAACCATTTTGAAGTAACATGGGTATTAGTGCTGTTATTGCCCTATGATCTAATCAAGGCATGCGCCTTTTTAGCCCTCTTTCCGGTGAGTCATGCTCTCTTTTTCGTCCATGATCTCACTTAACTCCTCTTCAAGCTCGATAAAGAGTTGCTGGTAGTCACTATCAAAAGTGTGTTCGGAGCTGCTTTCTTGCCATATTTTGTATAAAGAACGACTCCCCTTTGCCTCGGCATCCATAAATTTATGACGCACTTTAGTGACGTTCTCTTGAGCAAAACCTAAATCTTGCAAAGCTTGTGTTCCCAGCTTTACCGCGGACAGATAGGTTTCACTGATAATATAGTCGGCCCCGGCATGCTCAAGTGAATAATAATGACCGCGATCATAAGCGCGTGCGAGAACTTTTACCTGTGGGTGAGTGTGTTTTATATATTTAACTAACTCAGTGGCACGTATTTTATCGTCGATCGCAACAATCAATAATTCTGCCTGCTCAATGCCTGCGGTACGCATAATATCCGGGCGTGTTACATCCCCGTAATAACTTTCTACATTAACCTGCCTTAAGCGATCGATCATGCTTGATTCATGATCGATCACTACGGTAGGGACATTATTGGCGACCAATAAGCGATTAACTACCTGTCCAAATCGGCCCGCCCCAGCAATAATTACAGAGCCTGTTTGATCTATTTTATCCTGTGTACGGTGGTTACTGTTTTGCTGATGACGCGGTAAAATAACCTTTTCGAAGAAAATAAACAGGGCGGGTGTCAGAAACATGGATAGCGTAATAACCAGCGATAAAGGTGCTGCCATTGCCGAGGGTAAAACATGTTGCTGTACCGTAAAGCTTAATAAAACCAAACCAAATTCACCCGCCTGGGCGAGGCTCAAGGTAAACAACCAACGATCACTATTCTTAATTTTAAATATAATCGCCAAAAAAAATAAAACGGCTGCTTTTAATAAGATGACCCCGATCGTTAGCGTGAGGATCACCATAAAGTCAGAATATAAAAGAGTAAAATCTATCCCTGCGCCAACAGTAATAAAAAACAAACCCAGTAAAAGTCCTTTAAAGGGCTCAATATTAGATTTTAATTCATGGCGAAATTCTGAGTTTGCCAATACAACACCCGCTAAAAAAGTACCTAGAGCAGGTGATAAATCCACTAAACTCATTAAGGCAGCGATGCCTATCACCAGCATCAATGCCGAGGCGGTGAACATTTCTCGTAAACCTGAGCTGGCGACAAATCTGAATAAAGGGCGGCTTAAATAGTGTCCAGCAGAGACGACACCGGCAATGGCGGTGACAACGGTAAGTGCGTAAGCCCAGCTTGGTAACCCTGCCACTAAACTCAAGCGCTCGTTGTGCTGTGCTGCGGTTGATGCTAGCTGCTGTGATTTTTCGATAAGTTCGGGCAAGGCCATTAAGGGTATTAATGCAAGCATCGGGATAACTGCTATATCCTGAAAGAGCAAAATTGAAAAGGCATTTTTGCCACCTGCTGTTTTGCTTAACCCTTTTTCATTAAAGGTTTGTAACACAATCGCCGTTGAAGAGGTTGAAAAAATTAAACCGATAGTTAAGGCAGTTGGCCAATGATCGACAAAATATAATGCAATCCCCATCACTAATACTGTGCTTAAAATAACCTGAAGTCCGCCTAATCCCAGCAGGCGATTACGCATTTTCCAAAGCAGTTTTGGTTCGAGTTCGAGGCCCACCAAAAACAGCATCAGGACAACCCCAAATTCAGCAAAGTGCTTAATATTGCTGGTCTCATCACCCACTAAACCAATAATCGGGCCGATCACCACCCCTGCTATTAGATACCCGAGCACCGAACCCAGTCCACAGCGTGTCGCAATAGGGACGGCTATTACAGCAGCGGCCAGATAAATAAAGGCATAAACAAAATATTCAGTCATAAAATTTTATATTGTCATTATCTATATGGATTAATCCGTAAATAAAGTTAATAGCTCATTCAGGTAACGGTAACCTAATGGGCTTACTTGCCAATTATACTCATTGGCAACTAACAGATTTTTGGCAATGGCAGCTTGAATGGGGAGCTCAATAGACTTACTGCTTAATCCGGTAAAATCTTCAAATTCAGTAAAAGGAATGGCTTCAAATAAACGCATGCGATTGATCATGTACTCAAAAGCTAACTCACTTTTTTCAACTGTATTGATGTGATCAAGATAGGCGCGGCTTGAATCTAAATACCCTTTGGGATGTTTGACTTTAGTGGTGCGTAATATTTTATTCTGTAAAGGTAGGGTTAACTTGCCATGGGCACCGCAACCGATACCGATATAATCACCAAATTTCCAGTAGTTTAAGTTATGTAAACATTCAAAACCTACTTTGCTATAAGCTGAAATCTCATATTGAATATAACCGTTAGCAGCCAGTAACTGTTGTCCTTTTTCTTGAATCTCCCATAATAAATCATCTTCAGGTAATTTGGGCGGCATGGAAAAAAACTGCGTATTTGGCTCTATGGTGAGTTGATACCACGACAGGTGGGTGGGTGTAAGATCGATAGCTGTCTGCAAATCACTTAATGCATCGTTAAGGCTTTGATCCGGCAAACCATGCATTAAATCTAAATTGAAGGTTTTCATGCCAACGTGATGGGCTTGTCTTGCTGCTGTTTTTGCTTCGTCCACACCATGAATACGGCCCAGTTTTGTCAGTTTATCCTGTTGAAAACTTTGTACGCCAAAGGAGAAACGATTAATGCCAAATGCTTTGAAGTCAGCTATTTTTTGATTCTCAATGGCCCCGGGATTAGCTTCTAAGGTGATCTCTATATTTTCTTTAAAAGGAATTTTTTTCTCTATTTCGGTTAATAACCAGCCGATACCGGATGCTGATAATAAACTCGGCGTTCCGCCACCGATGAAGATAGTCTCCAGAACGCGGCCCTGAACATAAACCACATCATTACTCAGATCTTCCAATAAAGCGTGCAGATACTCCTGTTCAGGTACCTCTCCACGTAATTTATGTGAATTAAAATCACAGTATGGACATTTTTCAATGCACCAGGGGATATGAATATAAAGGCTTAGCGGAGGAAGTTTTAACATGAAATACTCGAAATTGTAGGGAGAAAAATGCAGATGATAGTCTGCATTTATTATTGCTTTGAATCTTAATTTAACCTAATTGCTTTTTAAGCAATTCAACTAATTTTCCGAGAGCTTGACCCCGGTGACTCAATTCAGCTTTACGTTGTTTGCTTAATTGTGCTGATGTTGATTGTTCACTTTCAACCCAAAATACTGGATCGTAGCCAAAGCCGTTTTCGCCCTGTAGCGATTCCGTGATAGTGCCTTGCCAGGTTCCTTGACAAATGATCGGTGTCGGGTCTAATTCATGGCGTAAATAAACCAATACACATTGGAAACGTGCACTGCGCTGCTCTGTGCCTATGCCTTCTAATTTACTTAACAAAAGTTCAATATTTTCCTGATCAGTGGCATTTTCGCCAGCAAAACGCGCAGAATAAATACCTGGTTGGCCATTCAAAAAATCGACTTCTAACCCCGAATCATCAGCAATGGCGGGTAACCCTGTTACTTTCGCGGCATGACGTGCTTTTATAATGGCATTTTCTACAAAGGTTGTGCCGGTTTCCGCAACGTCTGATACTTCAAACTGACTTTGTGGCAACACTTCGATCGAAAAGCTATTCAGCAGTTCGCTCATTTCTTGTACTTTACCTTTATTACCAGTGGCGAGTACCCATTTTTTTTTCATTTGTCATTGGCCCTTTATTCTTTTACTTAATCGGCATAAAACTTATGTTGAAATTTTAATACATTGGTTTTGTTTGAGGTTTTAATAACAATGTTGAAGTTAACAATTTCTTCATTAATAAACGGATAGTCAGCAATATAATAAATACTATCCCCCTCTTTAATTTCTTGAAATTTTAGGGCTTCATTTTGCCCTAAAAGGTTTTTTCCTGACCCGCTCAGCTCTGCTGAAACGGCTTTAGCATTATTCCTTTTATCGAGCACCGAAATGTTAATTAGCCCGTTATATTGACTGCGTTTGATATTGTATTTTTTGGCAATCTTGGGTTGTAAAAAGGTACTGGGTAGGGCTATGTAATGCACCTCCAGATTATCAAAATTTTGAAATTGTTCGGCAACACTCGGTTGGATAAAGCAGAATAAAGCTGCAATGAATAACGCTTTATAATGTTTTTTTATTGTAAGCATAATGACTCCTGCGAATTTTCATTCATTCAGACTGTTAAAAAATTCAGGCATTTTTTTCGGTGCGCGAACACGAACCTGTTTATGCCGGCTTAATAAACCTTTTTCTATACTAATGGCACCTTTTGCAACTTTGAACTGTTTGCTTAAAAATTTAATCAAGTGCGCATTTGCCTTACCATCTATGGGCGGTGCTGTTATCGCTATTTTAAGCTCATCTCCCAGTAGTCCGACAAATTGATCGCGGCTGGATTTAGGTTGTAAAACAAGGCGAAGTAAAAGATCTTCGCCTTCATATTGGAGATTATTAGCCACCATTAAAATAATTTAGTTAATAAGTCACTGACCAACATCTCTAAAAATTGTAATCCAATTAAGACCACTAACATAGAGAGATCTAATCCTCCCATCTGCGGCATAAAACGACGAATAGGTGCTAAAAGAGGCTCAGTAAGTTGGATCATCACCGCTTCAATCGGGTTATTACCACGGCTTACCCAACTTAAAATTGCGCGTAAGATCAACACCCAAAAGAGTATTTTAAAGACCGCTGCTATTAAGATAGTCAAACCTATAATAAGGATCACCAGGGGATTGATTGCCGCCCCGGATATTAAGGATAAAGTCGTTATTTTCAAACAGGCAACAGCAAAAGCAAATACAATAGTGGCGAGATCCCATCCGCCAAGTCCTGGAATTATTTTGCGTAGTGGTCCGACAACGGGTTGTGTCGCTTTAATAATAAATTGGCTGAAAGGGTTGTAAAAATCGGCTCTCGCAACCTGTAACCAGATACGTAATAATACGATCATGATGTAAAGATCAAACAGGGTATTCGCTAAAAAATTTACTGCATTCATTATACTGTCTCTCTATTTTATGAACTTAAGCTTAGAATAATTTTTCCATTTCTTCACCACGATCAGAAGCTGCCTGCATGGCTTTAGCGACTATTTCAGTTAACTGTAATTCATTAAAGGTATCAAGGGCTTTTGCTGTTGATCCTGCCTTAGAAGTGACATTTTCACGGAGTTTACCAATAGAGATATCGGGGTTTTGCTTAACCATTTCAATGCTGCCAAGGGCGGCTTGTGACACTAATAAACGTGCCTGCTCCGAATCAAATCCCATTTCGATTGCTTTTGTCTGCATGGCTTCCATAAACAGAAAGAAGTAAGCAGGTGAAGATCCCGATGCGGCGATAACAGAATTGATCATGCTTTCTTCTTCTACCCAGACTATCTCGCCGACGGCAGCCATTAGATCGGCCGCAAAGGTTTTATATTCGAGGCTTACCTGTTGCGCTGCAAATAAGCCAGTCATGCCTTTTTGTAGTAAGCTTGGTGTATTAGGCATAGTGCGAATAATTTGGGCTTTTTCGCCTACTAAAGACTGCAGGCGCTGTACAGAGACACCTGCTGCAATGGAGATAACCAACTTATTGCTAAAATCAGCCCCCTGCTCAACCATTGCCTGACAAACATCAGCCATCATTTGCGGTTTAACGCCGAGCACAATAACTTCGGCCCAATCGACTGCAGTCACATTGTTCTGGCTGGCATGAATTGAAAATTGGTCTGCCAGTTTTTGCGTATTGTTGGCACTCGGTGCACATGCACAGATCAAATCCGCAGGATAGCCAGATTTAGCCAATCCGCTGATAATACTGCCAGCCATGTTGCCAGCACCAATAAAGGTAATTTTCTTATGTAACATTTTCTTTCTCCTAACGCCCTGTATGACTTTAAACACAAATCAACTGTTCGAATTGCCAGGGCTTATTTTTAAGTAAAGTATGGGCGAGTATGTCTAATCCATGGTTTAATATCTTGCGATTTAATCGACTGGATAGTATTCATCTGATAATTTTAACATTTTTCCTGCTCAAACCCGCTTCATATTAAAGGCCTGCGTTAATTAACCTGCCAAGGTTGCAATCAGTCGAGATTTTTCAGACAAATTTCTTGCCGTTTTCTAACTTCTTGAACCAAAAATATCGGTTCCTATTCTGACCATAGTACTGCCGCAGGCAATTGCTTTTTCTAAATCCCCACTCATTCCCATCGACAGAGTATCAACTTGCGGGTATAACTGTTGTAATTGCAAATAAATGTCATGGAGTTCATTGAACTGTTTTTCAAGTCGAAGCTGATCGTCGGTTTTTTCTGGAATAGCCATAATACCACGCAGTGTTAAGTGTGGTAGATTATTAACTTGTTCAGCTAGTTCCAGAACTTGTAATAAGGTAGTACCCGACTTGCTCTGTTCTCCGCTAATATTAACTTGTAAACAAACATTTAGTCTGGGTAAATGGTCTGGGCGTTGATTATTTAAGCGCTGCGCTATTTTTAGTCTCTCGACACTTTGTACCCAATCGAAGTTTTCAGCCACGGGGCGTGTCTTATTAGATTGCAGCGGGCCAATAAAATACCAAAAAATGGCTTGTTCAAAATCAGCATCAAGTTTAATCTGCTGAATTTTCTCGATGCCCTCTTGCACATAGTTTTCACCAAAATGGCGTAAGCCTGCTTGATAAGCCTCTTTTATCAATGTTACTGGTTTGGTTTTACTGACCGCAAGCAATTGAACTTCATTGGCATTTCTGCCTGATTGCTTAGCTGCATGAATTATCTTTTTTTCTATGTTTGTAATTTTTTGAGATATATTAGTCATAAATAAGGTTTTAATTATATGGATATAACAGAATTATTGGCTTTCAGTGTAAAGCATAATGCGTCAGATCTACACCTTTCTTCAGGAGTTCCTCCAATGATTAGGGTAGATGGGGAGGTGCGTAAGTTAAATGTGCCTGCTTTAGATCCTAAAGAAGCACAGAGTCTCGTTTACGACATAATGAACGATAAACAGCGTAAAGATTTTGAAGAGGATTTAGAAACCGACTTTTCCTTTGAGATTCCAGGCTTAGCGCGTTTCCGTGTTAATGCTTTTAATCAGAACCGTGGTGTATCTGCAGTCTTTCGTACTATCCCAAGTAAAGTATTAACATTAGATGAACTCGGCGCACCTGAAATATTCAAAAAAATATCAGGATTTCCTCGTGGCTTAGTATTAGTGACGGGACCAACGGGCTCGGGTAAATCAACCACCTTAGCAGCAATGATTGATTATATTAATGAGCATCGCCATGAGCACATTTTAACCATCGAAGATCCTGTCGAGTTTGTTCATGAATCAAAAAAATCGCTGGTCAACCAGCGTGAAGTTTATAAACACTCATTGAGTTTTGACCGGGCACTGAAAAGTGCATTGCGGGAAGATCCCGATATTATTTTAGTTGGTGAAATGCGTGATTTAGAAACCATACGTTTAGCAATAACAGCAGCGGAAACAGGGCACTTGGTCTTTGCTACTCTGCATACAAGCTCCGCGGCTAAAACCATTAACCGTATCATTGATGTTTTTCCTGCGGGAGAGAAAAGCATGGTGCGATCAATGTTATCTGAATCCTTGCGTGCGGTTATTTCGCAAGCTCTACTTAAAAAACCGGGCGGCGGGCGAGTTGCTGCGCATGAAATTATGTTGGGTATTCCCGCTATTCGGAATTTGATTCGTGAAGATAAAGTTGCGCAAATGTACTCAGTGATTCAAACCGGAATGGTACACGGCATGCAAACGCTAGATCAAAGTTTACGTGACTTAGTTGGCCAGGGGCTGATTGCACACGCTGATGCTGCGCAAAAAGCGGTTGATCCAAAAACATTCTAAGGGTTATTTATTATGCTAGATAATTTACTAATTAAGGTCGATGAATTAAAAGCATCTGATTTATACATTTCTGTTGGTTTGCCGCCAACAATGAAATTAAATGGATTATTAGAGGCTATTAATGACCATATACTGACCAACGCAGAAGTTTTTGAGCTGATAAAAGAAGTTATGGATGAAAATCATCTTTCTGAATTTATGATCATTAAAGAATCTAATTTTGCGTACCACTCCGGCAACGGCAAGCGTTTCAGGATCAGTGCTTTTATGCAAAAAGGGCAACCTGCTATGGTGCTCCGTCGTATAGAAACTCAAATACCTGATTTTTCTGAGATAAATTTACCGGAGCGATTAAAAGATGTTTGTCTGGCCAAAGAGGGATTAATTTTATTTGTAGGTGCAACGGGTGTGGGCAAATCCACAACGCAGGCAGCAATGATTGGTTTCCGAAATCAACATTCATGCGATCATATACTGACCATTGAAGATCCAATTGAGTTTATTCACGAACATGGAAAATCTGTTATCACCCAACGCGAAATCGGTGTTGATACGGGCTCACTTGATGAGGCGCTGAAAAACTCATTACGGCAAGCGGCTGATGTTATTGTAGTCGGTGAAATACGAACACGAAAAACCATGGAATTCGTTCTGTCATTCGCAGAGACCGGACATTTATGTATGGCCACTATGCATGCGAAAAATGCGAATCAGGCTTTAGATCGTATTCTGCATTTAGTGCCGCAGGAAAATCATCGCCAGTTTCTATTTGATTTGTCGGTTAATTTACGTGCAATAGTTGCTCAGCAGTTAATTCCAACAAAAGATGGCAAGGGGCGGCGAGCTGCCTTTGAAATTTTATATAATACACCTACTATGGCTGAAGCTATTCGTACTGGAGAGCTGCATACCCTTAAACAGATTATGAAATCATCAGCACAACATGGTATGCAAACTTTTGACCAAGCGCTGTTTGATTTATATGAAAGTGGAATGATAGGTTATACCGAAGCATTGGCATATTCTGATTCAGCAAATGACGTGAGATTGATGATCAAGTTGAAATCAGCTCAAGAGCAAAGAAATTTAGACGGTGGCAAGCTTTCTGATGTTACAGTCGACTTTTAATTCATATCCAAACATCTTCTTGAAGATGCAGATTCCTGGATCTCAATGAATTTTAGTCTAGATCTTAGCGCTAGATTATTTCACTAAAAAAGCGATATTAGTCGTTTTTTTAATAACCCGTTATTAATAGGAATGCAGATGTTAGTTGTACTCTCTCCAGCTAAAACCTTAGATGTTGAAACCCCGGCGCCCATAGCCGTATTTTCGCAGCCTGACTTACTTGATGACAGTCAGTTATTGATAAATCGCTGCAATCAATTATCCATGCAGGATATTGGTTCATTAATGAAAGTGAGTGATAAAATCGCTGGATTGAATGCCGCTCGTTTTGCTCAGTGGCACACACCCTTTGTATTAAATAATGCCAAACAAGCGTTATTTGCATTTCAGGGGGATGTCTATACCGGGTTGCAGGCAGAATCATTAAGTTTTGAAGCCCTTAACTATTCGCAAATGCATTTACGTATTTTATCGGGATTATACGGTTTATTAAGACCATTGGATCTGATGCAGGCATATCGTTTAGAAATGGGGACTAAATTAGATAATGTACGAGGTGTGAATTTATACCAGTTTTGGGGCAGTTTAATTACTCAAAGTTTAAACAAAGCATTAGCAGTGCAGGGTGATAATTTATTGATTAACCTCGCTTCCAATGAGTATTTTAAAGCCGTGAAGATAAAAGAGTTAAACGGGCAGATTATTACACCGGTATTTAAAGATCAAAAAAATGGCCAATATAAGGTGATTAGCTTCTATGCCAAAAAAGCGCGCGGTTTAATGACACGTTACATTGTTGAACAACAGGTTACTGCATTGAATAAGTTAAAAGAGTTTGATGGGGCAGGATATTACTTTGTTGAATCAGCATCTAGTGCCACAGAGTTAGTGTTTTATCGGGATGAAATGTAGAATCAGCTATCAGCTATCAGCTATCAGTCGTCAGCCGATAGCCGTCAGCCAATAGCCGTCAGCCAATAGCCATCAGTCGATAGCCGTCAGCCGATAGCCGTCAGCCGATAGTCGTCAGCCGATAGCCGTCAGTCGATAGCCGTCAGTCGATAGCTATTCTTCAGTTTTATCTTCTGTTTTACCTTTTCCAGCCCAGCTTGGTTTACCTTTCGCTTTTACTTTACGATGGCGCTGTTTACCCATATCTTCTTTTTTCTTAAGGCGCTTAGCTTTTTGTTCTTTCTTTAATTCTTCCTCGCGATTTTTACTCTTTTTATTTACTTTGTTTTTTGCTTTACGCTGGCTAGGTTGTGCTTCTTTATGCGTCGGACGCAGGGTTTTGACTACACGGCGTTTTATGACCTGATCGGTGTAGCGCTCAACTTTTGCAAGCATATCAACATCATGCGCTTCAATTAATGAAATCGCGATACCTTTTTTGCCGCCACGCGCTGTACGGCCAATGCGATGCACATAAATATCGGCACTACGCGGCAT
>JBLHWW010000068.1:0-19009 GCA_047629075.1 Psychromonas sp.
ATTTTTATCTGCTTCCTGCATATAAGCCGCAGTCTGCTGGAGAATAATAGCTTTGGATTGAGCTTCATTACTCTGTGAATATTCAACTTTCTCAACGGATATATTCGCAGGGTTTATCTTTTTCACTGAAGGATCTAAATCGGCTATATTGGACTTTTTATCCTCAATCAGTAATGCTACTTTTTTCGCCAACACCTTTTGTGTCTGTTCGGCTGATAAATCACCATCAACAAGTAGCTCAATAACCACTTCATTTTTCCTATAATCTAGCACTGATTTTGACAATAAATCTGGTGAATATTTTACATTTCTCTGTTGAGCAGTAACTTCATTATCACCCCACTTTTTGATGATTTTAGATTGAGCTTTATCAAAGCCGGTTAAATACTCTTTTCTCCATTGGTCGTATTCATTTAGATAAGAAGATACAAATTTTGTATATTCAGCTTTCATATTATCAAGATCAGGATGTTCGTAGCTTTCGACTTCCGCATCAAGTTCATCAAATACATCAGATGAATATACGGTGAGCGGAGTAAGAATTAAGGGAATACATAACGTTAGCGCATTATATAGCTTCATAAATGACCTCAAATATAATAAAAAGCAGCTTTATTTAAAATAAAGCCACGTATAAAAAACTATTTTTCAAGCGCCGATAAAACTTTCGATAGCTGTTCAGTAGTCTTTTCATCATTAAATTTATTCCAAAGCTGTGCATCTCTAGCCTCGGCCTTGTCAACGACTTTGCTAACATTAGCATCGAATGTCGCTTTATCCATACCAACTAAGGTATATAGAGCACCTTCGGGGCTGGCTATCGTTGAGACAATACGGCTATTGGTTAATGTAGTACTAGAGATACTTTTAACTACTTTTTCAAAGTATTCTTCTACATTTTCCGATCCCCCCTCATTTTCAGTCGTTGTTTTGGCCACCAGCGCTTGTTTTATCAGGCTTTTAACATTCACTTCGAACTGACGGCCTAAATTGACACGTGCATCATTTCTTGAGATATCATTCATTACAGACAGACCGGCAAGATTCTTTTTGGCATAGCCTGTTGCGCTGATTTCAAGGCCTTTAGAAGTTATTCCACATACCCATTGAGGCGCTACACTTGCTGGCGCATCAGGGAAAAAACAATCTGCTGACTTGATATCTTGTAGATCAGATGTCGTTTGGCAAGCAGATAAAGCGCCTGCCAATGCAAGGGTGATTAAACATTTTTTATACATTAGTTTTCCTTAACTATTAAAATATTAACTATTTTCACTAAATTGCAGCATGAAATGAAGGTATGTCATCACACTGTGTGATGTTTATAAAACTGAATGAAATTACACTATTTATCTTTAAATAAAGCGGCCATTTCATAGTGACTAAGAATCGATTCAAACATGACATCGGAAGAAAACTCAGAAACTGAGTAATAATTTGGTGAAATTTTATTTTGAACAGATAAATCACTAAGCGGTAATTCCTCTCCAGTATTGAGCTGACGATTAATTAATCTTATTTCATCTCTTAACCTCACGGCTAATAAACCATAATTAACAACGCCTAGAGAGAAGTTATAAAACATTAAATTACGGCTAAGCTCATAGTTTTCTATAAAATATTCGATATTACCAAAACCAGTCTCAAACTTACCTTGAGAAGGAATATAGCTGTCTAGTACACTCTCATTTAATTTTTTATCAAAATAGACAATCGGCGCATAAAAGTCGTTTTTTAAGGCGATCACAGAGAAACCTGATAAGCGATTATTTGTTACGGCTGTCGTTAAAATATATTTGCTCGTACTGTAATATGAAAAGGTTGTATTTTCAGAGAGCGTTGAATGCTTGGTTACCTGCGGTAAGCCCAATAAACGTTCAACATAGTCACTCGAATAGCCCACCCTTAATTGGGATAATTTGTCATACTCTAAAGTGTTGGTCCACCGGGATACAATCTCCTCGTAAGCACTTAATAGAACATCTTTAGTGTCATTCCATTGACCAATTGAGATCATAAGCAGCATCAGCGTCACTGCAAAATTACGAAACTTTTTTAAAAAAGACTTTTCCAGTATCTCTTCGGGCTCTTCTCCAATCTCCTCTATTTTATTGCTCAGCTCATCAATTCTATGGCTGTCATTATTCTCATTATCAACTTCCATGCAGTTTTCTTTTCTCTTGGTTAATTTTCTGCTTACTAAACAGTTATAAAGCAATCTCTATCGCATTCTCAGGACTATTTAATAATTGATTTAACAATCCGTCATGATTAATAAAATGGTTTGAAAAATTTTCAGCAGCATCAAACATCGCTGATTTATAAGATCCCGAGCTTGTCCCTCTAAACTTGACGAGTTTGCTCACCGCTGCTGGCTGACCAATATCCAGTTGCATTGATACCAGTACTCTTTTTTTATTGATTCGCTCAGTTTTTGATCTGAATTGTATAGAGATACACTCGCCTTTATCACTTAATTGAAATCGATCGCCCTGCACTGCACTCTCAATCGCTGGCAGATAAATTTTATCGGCCAACCTATCCCGGCTTTGCTCCACGGTGAAACAGACAGATCCTACAAATTTATTCTGTTTGCCTAATAACTGATAGATTTGATCATGATATAACTTTCCAACAGTTGAAATCGATGCGATTGCACTTGCCCGTTTAGCGACTAGATTCAAAGTATCTTTCTGCCCTAATAAAAACAGGTAATCATTTAAATTGATTGTCGCTTTATTGTGTATATTCTCAAACGGCTTAATCGCCATACTTAGGTTCTTTTTATATAAGGAGATAATCTCAGATTTTTTGACACTGCCCAACACATAATAGACACCATCAAATGCCTCTATTTTATCCCAAAAAAGATTAGGCAGAAGTACATCTTCACTTTCTATCTGATTCGCTGATGAGGTTTCCAATAAACCATTATCACCTGATGTTGTCACTCTTGAAGAAAAAACACTGCTTACATTGGCATACAGCGTTTTCGCTATATCAACCCTTGCCGATTGTTTTGCCTTAGCGATATTTTCAGCCACCCCAACGCCAGTAATATGACCCGATTTAGGTTGTATGTTATTAACCCATTCTGGTGAAGCCAAGACACTGAATGACAATAAGTTTAATCCCAGCATTATTAATTTTATAAAATAACTCATATTCATTTAACACCTTGTTCAAAAATCAATTTATCTTCATTTTCAACAATCCAAGTATTTATTGTCAGTACCTTTGGCCGCGTCAGTCGCATAAGCGCTTACCTTTATACTGGTTGCAATTGAGGTTGCTCTATCTCTATCTCTATCTAGCACATCTGAATCTGCAGTATTTACTGTGATACTGACCGTCAGCATTGATGATATTATTATTTTCAATGCTTTTTGATGAACTCTCGTTTAATAAATATTGGACTGTAAACACCTCAATGATGCTCTAATTAACGTTCTGCCATATCAAAAACAGCACTGCGTTTATCTACCTTTATCATATCTGCCTGGCGCCCTTGTCCTTGAATTTTAAAAGTGGCATAGAGTTCTTTTAGACTTTGATCAAATGCTTCACTTAACGGACCCGAGAAACGGTAATCCAAGGTCATCACCTTGCCTTTTTTATTCCAGTTCCACGTTTCGACATTACCACTGCTTCCGTGATTTAATACATGTTTGAAAATATCCACATCAGTACGCTTCGCATTATTAATAACTATTTTATAAACAAGACCTTTTTCAGCATAACGCGCCAGTGATTGAATAACTTCAATGCCTAATTTTTTCTTCATCTGTTTATAGGCAACATGCTCTGAAACTTGCTTGGCACGACTGATTGGACTGACATAAATTCGAGTTTTAAAGGGATTGTTCGTAACAGTAAAAAGAAAGTCACCACTTGTATTGTCTTTTAGGTTTATTGAGAGAGAGGTTTCAACCCCCTTAGATCCTTTATGATCTTCAACAGCACGCTGTGTTTGCTTGAGATAAAAAGTGTGTGTCGGTTTAGTTGTACCATCATTAATGGCAAAACCGAGGCGTTCCAATTCAGCAATGATCCAGGCTGATTGTTGACTGTTATCAGCCGTGACACTAAAAACTGGCTGACTGAAAACATTCAGATAGAAATTAACATCATTTAATAATTTACCTGAATCCACTTCCGCCATCATGATCACATAATAACTACCTCGCTCAATATCTTCGTCCAGAATCTCATAGCTGCTTACATAGCCTTGCGTTTTTGTTGAAAGCGCCATCGCTAAGGCATCGTTAAAGGTACCCGATTTACCTTGCAGCATAACGCCTTGTGCTTGCTGCACTGCATTTCTGATTGCATCTTGAAGTGCATGTTCACGCGATTTTGCTTCCCCCTGCTTCATTGATGCCAGCCCTTTTGCTTCAACCGATTTGCTTTGATGACTAAACTGCGCAATAGTTTTCTTGGAAGTATCGGTAGCCATGATCACCGTATTAATTCCATCATTATTGGCATTTTTATTGGCATTGTTACCACCTGGTGAACGTAATGAACCAATATTGGCTAACTCGGACTCGGCAATAAAGAGCACAACAAAGTGATCACCATCATAATTCCCTTTTTTTAACATTTTTGCCGTAGAAAGTTGTCCGTTAAATTGCAGATTCACCACATCAACGAAAGATTCTTGAGAAAATTCAGAGGTACCGTCACGGTCAGAAACACTAATATATTTCATTGCAGAAGCGTTAGTGCCGCTCATTTTCACACCGTTAATCATCTCTTTTAAATGACGCAGGGCATTGATACGTGCTTCTTCATAGCCTTTAGACTCAATCGATCGACTCGACATGCCCATTGCAACGACATAATAACCATCTACTTTATTTTGACCCGAGCGTGTCCCCCCTCCGCTATCAAGCAATGAAAAAACATCATCCATAGGATTACTGGCAAACACGAACGTTGTTGTTAAAAACGGAGTCATCAGAATAAGGAAAGTAAGACTTATATTACGTAGTATTTTTTGCATATTGTTATAATTTCCACCCTGCAGGTGTACCAACGGATACCGCATAGATCTTATTGCGTTGCAAGTATTCTTTACCCATTGCTTTTAGTTTCTTCTGCACCTGCTGAGCATCAATATCCCCCTCTTTCCAGGTAAATAACACGCCAGATCCTGCTTCACCTTTAGGAGTGACTTCTCCAGAGGCAATTGGAATATCTAAGCCATCATCACTTAAAAATAAAATAACCGGTTGTTTAACCGCAAAACCTTGATTAATCCCGGCATTGATTGCAAAACGTCCATGACGGAAATTAGTGACACGCCCGCCAACCGGGTAGTAATCCATAGTACGGTTAACTAAGACTTGTATCGCTTTTTGCGCAGCTTCCTTATAGGCTTCCTGAAGCTCATTCTGTTGACGGAAATCAAAGCCCCCCAGGAATTCACCTTCAATAACAAAAAAACGTTTAGCTGGCATATTATGACGAATCGGTTCAAATGAATGGACTATTTCACCCGTTGTCGGATTTACAACCTTGGTTGTCACTAGACTGCGGAAAATAATTTCGTTATGATCCTTCATCTTTTTGATAACTGAGCCTAAGGCAATTGAGGTTTCAAAAACATATTCCGGGTTTAATTTTTCTCCAACCTCAATAGCACCCTCAGAAATTGTATTTTCAGCCTGAAATGCCACCTCATAATCACATGCACTGCAATTTCGAGTCAGCACATCATAACGCTTAGTACGTGATAATTCATTTTCTAAAAGCTTAGCGATAATACCTGTATCAATATGGGTTTTTTTAGCATCATTTTCGAAACGAATATCATCAATATAGGCTGCAATACGCATCTTATTAAATGCTTTTACATCATAGTTGCTTGGCAGTTCAATATTAGCGGCTTCTAACAAAGCATCACGATTTACACGCTCTATCCTTGAATTAGATTCAATATCTGCATCAGAATTCACCTTTAAACTGGTTGTTTGGCAAGCGACTAAAAATAAAGATGTGCTTACTACGAGTAATAGTTTGTTCATTTTATTGTCTCTAGATAGTGCCAATGCATTACACATTGGCAACAAAATTATTATTGTGCGTTAGAAAATGCAGAAACAACTTTGTAGTTTTGATATGCAGAGATAAGTGTTGTATCAAGGTAAGCAAGTTGATCATAGGTATGATCAAGGCGAGCTTTTTCAGCTCTTAGGTCGGTAAAATCAACTTCTGTAAGAATGGATGTTGTATTTGTTTGTAAAAATGCAGCAGAGCTTTTCAATACAACAGGCATCGCCTCGCCTAAACCAGCCATTATTTCTTTTGTCATAGACGAATCTAAGTATGCATCAACTTTATCTTTAGCTTCTTTTGGCAAAGCTTCATAGATTGCTTTTTTCTCTTCTTCAGTTTTAGCTGCCTCGGTTGCTGCCATAAAGTTACCCAGTACAGTTGTATTGACTAATGTATCGGTATAACGCTCATAAATAGGCACTGAAATTAAGAAAATAGAGTTAACACCCAAACGAATTTTTTCTAAATCCTGTATGCCTGATACAGAGTAGCCTTGTTCATTAGAAGTCAATAATAACTCTTGTCCTTCAGCTTGCAACGACTTGTATGACTGTGTTTCATTTCCTGCAATCATTGAACAACCAGAGAGTAGAGAAGCAGCCAGCGTTATTGATAAAAACGTTTTTTTCATGGTTTTATTTCCTTATAGAGGTGGTTTTAGCAAACATCCATGTTGCTATTGATAAAGATGTTTCCTTGATCAAAAAAATCCCCGCCAGTCTATAGCAAAGAATACTAAAAATTTTCAAAATGCAAAAAAATAATTATTATCTCCATAACTAAAAATAATTTATAGACTTATTATTCAAGTGGTTGAAAGTTAGGTTTTAAAATATGACAAAATAGAACTAAATATTTTGTCATATTCATGCAGTTGAAATATTTTTTCTGGGGGGAGGGAGCTCACTAAAAAAAGACTATTAAAGTCATTTTATTTGATTTAGAAGTGCGACTTGTAAAAATAATATCGCCCAAAAACACGCTAATTTCACCACCACATTGTTCCTTAATTTGACTAACTTCATTTGACACTTTCCTTCCTAACTGGTGGCCGAAAGCTGCATCAGCATTTGACTACCGACCCACCGCCTTCTACCTAATACCAATCCGCATAAGTAAATTGTCTAAAATTGCGCAGGAAAAATAATGATAGCAAGGCGTTTGATTGAGCAATAGCTGGCTATTGAGATTGAAAACAACGAAGCTAGCGTTAATTTTAACAACTAAGATAAGTCAGATATTTATGTGGATTGGTATTATAGGTGACGTAAAATTGACTAGTGATATTCTCACCGGTAAGAAAATATCACCTGTCGCAGCATGGCAGAGGGCAGAGTCTATGCTCAAACACCCAAAAGAAAATTTATATTTATGGTTCATTTGACCACGACCTCGTCACACTTAACCGAATCTTTGGCTTTCCCTGATCTGTCAATGGGTTTCTGCTGTTTAACATGCAGGGAAAGACCATTATAGGCATATGCAAACCTGTTGCTGCCGAAATAAAAACACCTTCTCCAAGTCACTACATTCACGAAGTATCGCTGACCGATGCCCTACAACGGGCTTAAAGTTTATTTCAAGTCAGGATAGGTTAAGGGTCAGAATTCAAATACGCTTCGGCTGCAGTATGAACGCGCTTTGATGCCAAATGTTAGCCAGATCACATTATGAAAAAATATTTCCAAATATCATCTCGCTAGTCATGAACTGATTATATTATTTTTTCTTTACAGAAATTAAAACACACCTCAAAACAGGCTGATAGCCCATTAAGTATGACACTTATTCTTTTTAAAAATGAATTAATGAAACTTATCAACAATGAAAAATATTTTCCATATCATGCAGAATAAGTTATATTGATTTTGAATTTAGTACAAAATAGTGAAAGTTGAAGTCATTCTTTTAATATCTCCATAGGGGCATATTCACAATCAGTGGCGGTCAATCAGTGATCCAAATAGTGATAACTAAATACTGGAGACCAAGCCTGCGTAGGGTGTAACAGAATACCAGCCCATTGAGTAGAATAATCTGTATTGGCGATAACAAAAGCCATTGGTTATGGCACAGTCAGTTATTAGCTTCATTACAATATTAAAAACTCGGATCACTGCAGCTGATTCTTAGTATCAATGAGTTCAACATATAAACCGACAACTGACCACGATCGCAGCATGCCTATTGCAGAGGTCATCTATAGGCTTCGCTACGGGGGGATGGAAAGATGTGAAATTTTATTTTTCACTATCACAGCTTGTTGTTATCTTACGCTGTGGTTTACCGTTGTTTTTACTGCATAACAATGTGCAGTAAAAACCACGATAATATCAATATTTGTACACTGTCAGGCATAGATTAAAAAACTACAACGGTGTTCTTAAATAAGGCTGATAATCTATCGGAGCCGTAAATTAATTCAAGAATAAACAACAACAACAACCTATTATTGGCTTAAATAAATAGAGGAAAATAAAATGGCTGGATTTGACAAAGTAGTATCAAGTTATGAAGAAGCAATGGCAGGTCTTGAGGATAACATGACCGTTATTGCCGGTGGTTTTGGTTTATGCGGTATCCCTGAAAATCTAATCTCAGAAATAAAACGCCGCGGCACTAAAGGGCTAACAGTCGTTTCAAATAACTGCGGTGTTGATAACTTTGGTTTGGGGATTTTATTGCCGGGCCGTCAAATAAGAAAAATAATTGCCTCATATGTGGGTGAAAATGCTGAGTTTGAACGCCAGATGATGGCTGGTGAGTTGAAGGTTGAATTAACACCTCAAGGTACTTTAGCTGAAAAAATGCGAGCAGGTGGTGCTGGCATTCCCGCTTTTTTCACGGCGACAGGTTACGGCACGCCGGTTGCTGAAGGTAAAGAAGAACGTGAATTTGATGGTCGCCATTACATCTTAGAGAAGGCGATTAAGGGTGATTTTGCTATCGTAAAAGCCTGGAAAGCAGATCGTTATGGTAACCTTATTTTTAGAAAAACAGCACGTAACTTTAATCCCCTCGCGGCAACAGCGGGTAAGATTACCGTTGTAGAAGTGGAAGAAATTGTTGAACCGGGAGAGTTGGATCCGGATCAAATCCACACGCCAGGTATTTATGTAAATCGCATTATATTGGGCTCATTTGAAAAACGTATCGAGCAACGTACTGTTCGTTCCGCAAAATAGGAGATTAAAATGGCTTTATCACGAGAACAAATAGCACAGCGCGTAGCACAAGAAATACAAGATGGTTTTTACGTTAATTTAGGCATAGGTATCCCTACCTTAGTGGCCAATTATCTCCCCGATAATATTGAAGTGATGCTGCAATCTGAAAATGGCTTACTGGGCATGGGACAATTCCCGACCGAAGACGAAATTGATGCGGATCTTATTAATGCAGGCAAGCAAACCGTCACCGTTGCAACCGGCGCATCATTTTTTGATTCTGCTGAATCTTTTGCCATGATTCGAGGCGGACATGTTGATTTAACGGTTTTGGGCGCTTTTGAAGTTGATGTCAACGGCAATATCGCTTCTTATATGATCCCAGGTAAATTGATCAAAGGCATGGGTGGCGCAATGGATCTGGTGGCCGGCGCAGAAAATATTATCGTTACGATGACCCATGCCTCTAAACACGGGCAGTCGAAATTATTAAAGCAGTGCTCTTTACCTTTAACGGGTAAAGGTTGTATTAAAAAAGTCTTAACAGACCTGGCTTTTATTGAAATTAAAGAGGGTAAATTTCACTTATTAGAGCGTGCTCCAGGCGTTTCAGTAGAAGAAATCAAAAGACTGACTGAAGGTGAATTAGTCGTCTCGGACAACGTTCCTGAGATGCAGTTTTAATCACATTCTGCTTAATTAAATGGCCAACATTGTGCTGCAATAAACGACGTTATGGTTTATTTCAGTCCGCAAGATTAACCGGTTTTTTTAAAGAAGTTGAAACAGTATTTGGGTCTGCTGACCTTTACAACATTTAAAGATGGTGTAGAGCTTTCACCGATGCAGTGTGGAAATCACATAAAAAGAACTTGGATTCAAGTGAAGATTTAATTTATATAAGCACGCTGCGCTGATAAAGCAGCGCGCTTTATCAAAGGAAATGATATGTCACATAAAACAGTAAACCACCAGAAAGACAATCCAGACCAACTAAGCCTGAAGCTTTTCAATGAACTTTGTCAACAGAAAACGCCAGAAAATGCCTATCCTCTGGCACAAAGTATTAGCAATAACATACCCATTTATGAGGGACAAGACCTGCGCCTTGCGGTTGATTCTGATCTGACTCAACACTACAAAAATGAATTTAGTCATATCCTTGAAGTAGGCCCTGGTGTCATGGTCATCAAAAATTTTTTTGACAATAAAAATGATCTAGAACAGATGAGCCAAGTCTTTGACCAGCTGCTTAAACGACAGGGAAAAGGGACTGGAGATCATTTTGCCAAAGAAGGAGCAAATGGAAGAATTTGGAATGTATTTGAAAAAAGTGCACTGCATGATTCAGCCGCCTTTATTCACTATTATAAAAATCCTTTATTGCAAATGGTTGCACAATCCTGGCTTGGGCCAAACTATCAGGTCACAACCCAATTAAATGTTATATATCCTCAGGGCAAAGCGCAACAACCACATAGAGATTTTCATTTAGGCTTTCAAGAAAATGAGGAAATAAGACGTTACCCTCTTCACATGCAAAAAATGTCACAATATCTGACTTTACAAGGCGGAATTGCCCATGTAGATATTCCCCTTGAGGCAGGTCCAACACAACTACTTCCTTTTTCACATCAGTATGAGTTGGGATACTTAGCATGGAGAGACCCTGATTTTATTGAATATTTCCAGAAGCACTATGTTCAATTACCTTTAAATAAAGGAGATGCCTTATTTTTTAATCCCGCCCTATTTCATGCCGGAGGTGAGAATAAAACCAGCAATATTGATCGTAGTGTCAATCTTCTCCAAGTATCATCTGCTTTTTCAAAACCAATGGAAAGCGTCGATTTATATAAAATAATACTGACCATATACCCGCAGTTATTAGATTTATATCAAAGAGACTTGTTAACAGCTTTATCGCTGGATTCAATATTAACCGCAAGCTGTGATGCCTATTCTTTTCCAACCAATTTAGATACGGATTCACCCATTGGCAGTATGGCGCCTAAAACTGTAAAAGAGCTCACCCATGAAGCATTGATAAATAAATGGGATTATTCAGAGTTTAAAGACAAGTTATCAGGACACCAACAAAAAAGACAAAGCTAAGAGATATTATATTTTAAAAGCAGCATGTCTAATAGAAGAGCCCGTTGTATATAGATTCAAGGCATTAATCGTTTTTTGATTGTGCCTGCATGGGTAACAACAGATCTGACAATTACGCGCTAATCTTCTAATATTTACGCAGCTTATCGTTAACACTGCATCTTGAAACGCTGCTTATACCAAAAACATTAAATTTATGATCAGTTACTTGAAAAGAAAAATTTACGCTCACAAAAAGCAGTCGGGATAATTTTTAAGCGTAAATCTGATTACTTTATTAATGCGTTTGCTATGGTCCTATCGGTAGAGTGCATTTTATGCACCGCGGGTAACAGCAATCGGCGCGTAGAAGGCACCCTACGAGCCATGCGGTTGTTATCATGGTTAGTGCTAGTTGGCGTGCAAATAAGATCGCCATTAAATTTATGACCCGTTTTATTTATGCTAATAAAACCACCGGGCTAATGTCTTATCTGCAGGTGTCGACACCATGGAGTAACTTCCCCGTTCAAAAATAGTCATCCGCACGCCACTTTTATTATCTGAGTAAAGATGCTGACAACTTTGTTGCATTGTTGGATCTTTTGCCAAAGAAAAAGCGATCCGGCTGAATTAACCATTAATTAATTGAGCAGGGACAAGGTTTTTTATCTTGCCTGTGGTGTTATACCAATTCCATTAATTAGATCATCTATTTAAGCGCCGTAAAAACGCATGAAAGCAAAGCATTGATTGCAGTAACTCGTTATTCTAATTATACAAAATCGTAGGGAAAAATTTTGAACAGCTTTAGCTGGCTACGTAGTGGGGAATAACAGGATGTTATGAATCAAATCAATAACAAAGACTAAAACGTAGTTTTATGCCTAGCGAGCATCTGCTTTAACCAGCATAAATTTAATGGATTTGGTATTACATATGTAGTTATAATTTTAATTGCAGATCATTATCACCCAACTTTAACAGAGGCAACAATGGCGACTATAAAATATAAAGAGTACAAAGATCCAACGTCTGAAGTCAATAAAATCAGCAGTCAATGCAGGATATATGCGAATATTAAGGTCGGTAGCATCGCCTGCCGCTTTGATCATGCATGTGCTGGTAAGGTTGATCTGGAAAATAAAACAGTTGAATGCAATCACCCTGAGATGCACTGATATCATGCCACTAATTTAATATTCTATTGAGGCGCAGGAAAAATTTAATATCGAAAGCAGGCCCGTGGGCAAGTATAGGAAAACGTCAAAATTGACGGCTAAGTCTCGAACAGAAGCTTAAGCATAAGAAGAGATTAAAGCTCAAGCATCAGTGAAGTCGGGACTAAGATTGAAGCAGTGTTTGCCCCCCATCCCAAAATAACCTACAGCCCGATAAAAACAAAAAGAAGTAACACAAGCGATAGACCAATGTCTGGCTGACCCGGTGTAGTAACCAAACACCTATTTTGACACCAACGGGTGCCAACGGCATCAATACCAGCGAAGTCATCAAGTTGGTCTGATCAAATCCGCCCAAGAGGCTATAGGGAATCAGTTTGAACAGATTAATGATCCCAAACAGGACCGCCATAGTGGCGACAAACACAATTTTGTCCAGTCTCAATGGCAACAGGTAAATACTGGCAGGCCCTCCTCCTGCATGAATTGCAGTACTGGAAAAACCACTGAGAAGACTCCAAAACCAGGCAGTCAGAGTGCCTAGTTTTTGCGTTTTATGCGTGCCGACTGCAATGTACTGCAGGCAAAACAACAGTGATAAACCACCAATCAGTAATTTTAATCCCGATTCCGGTGTCACGCTTAAAAATAGACCGGCCAACGCAACTCCTATTAAAGATCCCGGCAGCATAGCTTTTAATAGCCCATAATGCGCATGACGATAATGTTGTTTAACCGCGAGCACATCCATCACACATAAAATAGGCAATAATATTGCCGCCGCCTGTGCGGGTGCAATCGCCATTGCCATCAAAGGCACCGCAATAATACCTGGCGCGCCCCCGAGTCCTCCTTTACCTATGCCATAAATGAATACCGCAGGAATAGCCGTTGCATAAAACCAAGGATCTAAAACAATCATTACCCTGCTCTCCTATTAAAAGTCATATTCATTTCCTGTGTATTGAAGATATACTGCAATGTATAGGCTGGAAAATACAGATTACAATCTTGCTCAAGCGCGAATCATTCTTATACATTGCAGGCTAATCCGAAGCACATCACCATCATTCTCCATGAGGAATAGCGCAACAGGTATAAGTACAATAGAATTTGTTGTCGCGACCAAAAAAATTATTATCGTGATAGACAAGCGCAATTATAAGTAGAAATTAAGCCAACAGATTGCATTGTTTACTGACACAAAAAAGCCCGAGCAGCTTTGACACTGACCGGGCCTGTTTGGGTGTAGCGTTTTTACATGGTCGGCATCGCAAAACTACTGGCGTGCTCTTCTAAACGCACACTGGCAGGCCAACGACTGGTCACGGTTTTCATGCGAGTATAAAAACGTACACCATCACTACCGTGTACATTCAATGGTCCAAAGACCGAGCGTTTCCATCCACCAAAGCTATGAAATGCCATTGGTACAGGGATAGGTACATTGATTCCGACCATTCCAGCCTGAACATCTTCACTGAACTGGCGGGCAGATTCACCATCACGGGTAAAGATAGCAGTGCCATTACCGAATTCATGATTATTAATCAGTTCAAGCCCGGTCTGGTAATTCGGCACGCGCACCACGACTAATACTGGGCCAAAAATCTCTTCTTTGTAAATGCTCATATCCGGTAGAACATTATCAAATAACGTAGGTCCTACAAAATAGCCCGCTTCATGTCCGTCTACTGTCAAATTACGACCATCAACCAGCAGTGAAGCACCCTGTTGTTCACCCGCCGCAATATAGTCGCAGATTTTAGCTTTATGCTGAGCCGTCACCACAGGTCCCATATCGTTTTCTGGGCCATCAACTATGCCGGGGCCAACGCGCATCTCTTTGATCTGAGCTTGCAGCTTTTCAACCAGTTGGTCGCCGGTTTCATCACCCACAGCGACAACAACAGACAACGCCATGCAGCGTTCACCCGCAGCACCGTAAGCTGCGCCCATAATAGCATTAGTGGCCATATCAAGGTCTGCATCGGGCATTAATAAACAGTGGTTTTTCGCACCACCCAAGGCTTGACAACGTTTACCATGGGCAGATGCTGTGCTGTAGATATATTCAGCAATAGGTGTTGAACCAACAAAACTTGCCGCTTGTACACGCGGATCGGTCAACAGTACATCGACCGCTTGTTTATCACCATTAACAACATTAAACACACCATCGGGCAATCCAGCTTGTTTCAACAAATCGGCTAGTTCCAACGCGAAGGATGGATCTTTTTCCGATGGTTTCAGCACAAAGGTATTACCGGTCGCTATGGCAATCGGAAACATCCACATCGGTACCATGGCAGGAAAGTTAAAGGGTGTAATACCAACACATACACCCAGCGGCTGCATCAACGAATGGCTGTCCACGCCGGTTCCCACATTGGCTGAATGTTCGCCTTTTTGCAGGTGCGGAATACCGCAGGCATATTCGACAACTTCCTTCCCGCGCGTAATTTCTCCAATGGCATCGGAATACACTTTACCGTGTTCATTTGAAATCAGACGTGCAAGCCTGTCCATATTAGCCTCTAATAACGCTTTAAAAGCAAACATTACTCGGGCGCGTTTTAACGGTGGCGTTTTTGCCCAAGCCGGAAAAGCGCTATCAGCCGCTGCAATCGCAGCTTCCGTTTCGGCTTCATTGCTGAGTACCACTTGTCTGGTTTGCTCACCTGTCGCAGGATTAAAGACAGGGGAAAAGCGTTGACTGTTGCTTTCACTGATCTGGCCGTTGATAAAGTTTTGAACTGTTTCCATGCATTACTCCCTTAGAGACTGTTTGTTAATAATGTTGATGAGGTGGATTCTGTTATATTGTTTTGGCCATAGGTCGGTACAGCACGTTGCTGCCAACACTGAATAATGGCGTGATAATTAGCTTTAATTTGATCTATCAAGGTGGCGTCATCAATTTTATTTGCAAGCCATGCACGTGACGGTTGAGCAAATATCGTCCGCCCCACTGCAAAACCTTTTACCCATGTGCACGTAGAAGCTGCATCAAAGCCTGCTTTCAGCTCATCAGCAGGTGCATTTAAGCCTAACAACACAACCCCGCGACAATGCGGATCGTTTGCTTCAATCAAGGCACTTACCTGCGCCCATGAATCAATACTTAATGGCGGCAATTTCCACCAGTCAGGTTTGACGTTTAATGCATAGAATCGCTTCAAGAGTTGCACATACTGAGCATCACCTTTTGGCATACCTTCGGGTAAAATAACTTCCAAGAGCAAATCGTGGCCCGATTGGCAACACGCTTTATACACTTCTTGCACTGCATTTTCCTGCACCTGCTGCATTCCAGAATGGTCATCGGGATGACAAAAGATTAAACACTTAACGATATGTTCAAGTGGCCAATGAACCAATTGGGAACCAATGTTGCCGTGCTCTAATATTAAAGGGCGGGAACCTGGCTGCTCTATCGGACGCGCAATCCAGCAATCAGTTCCAGTCGCCGCATTCAACACAGATTGCCCAAAACGGCTATCACACAATATGCCCGCTTTACCTGCTAATCCAGCCTCTCTGACTACCACTTGGCTGGCTTTAAAAATCAAGTCTTTCAATGTCGTAATACGCCCCAGATCGGCAGCGGATTCATTGGCGATATCGACTAATTGACTGCGATGATCAAATGCCAGCACGCACAGTTCGTACCACTGTTTTCTGCGGGTGGTCACGCGGTGCAAATGGTTAAGCTCGGGATCAAGATCCGGACGAGAAACGCTGTCTGCGCGCGCTAAATAATTATCTAATTCTTCTTTTGAGGGCATCGCCGGCGCACAGCCATGGCGCGATACCACTAGGGCACCACATGCATTCGCATAGGCACAGGATTTTTCCCATCCTTCATTATTCAAGTATCCGCGCAGCAATCCTGACATAAAGGCATCACCGGCGCCCAAGACGTTCAACACAGCTACGCGAACACCTTGGATAGTGATACCCTGATCAAGAGAATCAGGAATCATATCGGAGAAAACTGAGCAGCCTAACGGGCCGCGTTTACAAACGAATTCTGCCTGGCTGACAGCGCGCACACTGCGCAGTGCTGCTATCGTGTCGGTTGAACCGCCGGCAATATGAAACTCTTCTTCGGTGCCAACCACTAAATCAAACAAGTGTAATACGTCTTTAAGTTGGGCGGTGACCGACTCTGAAGCAATGAAACGTGTTTCACCGTCTCCTAATGCTGTTAGACCCCATAAAATCGGACGATAGTCGATGTCTAAAGCGGTTTTCACCCCGTGACGTCGTGCATACTTTAATGCAGTGAGCACCGCTTCTCGCGTTTGCGGGTTAGATAAATGGGTGCCGGTAATCGCCAAGCAGCGCGCCGATGCAATGTACTCTTCAGACACATCTTCTGCTGTGATAGCCATATCAGCACAGTTGTCACGATAAAAAATAAGGGGAAATGTCTCGGTATCTTTTATACCTAAAATCACTAATCCGGTGAGTCGTTCTTTATCGGTGATCATGTGACTGGTATCTACCCCAACGGCGTCTAACTCTTCTTTTAAAAAGCGCCCCATATGTTCATCACCAACACGCGCCAGCATTGAAGATTTTAAACCTTGTCGTGCCGTACCGTAAGCGACATTACCAGAAGATCCTCCCAAATATTTAGAAAACGATCCCATATCTTCAAGGCGTGCACCAACTTGCTGTCCATATAAGTCAACAGCAACACGGCCCATACAAATAAGATCGAGTTTCCTATTATTAGCTTTCATTTTTTGTACTCCATTATTTGGCTATTTCTAGTCTTCAATACCGATCCATATAGACATCAGCTCAATCGTGCATTTTTAAATCAATTATTTGTTACTATTAACAGCAGGGAATGTAGTCTCTGCCCTAACGACAACATAAAGTATACGAAATACACGTTTCACTTTCAATATAAAAAAGAATATATATTTCATCTTGTGAGCGTGATTTGATTTTTAAACTTTCTTCACTGGCAATAAAAAACCTAAAAAATGAAAAATATTTATCACCAATTGGGAAGCCAGTGATAATGTTTAGACAGGCGCTTTAATAACTTATTTTAAGATCAATGAGTTACTCATGAAATTGCTCTAAAACCTTACTTAACAAATAAAATACAAGTAGTTAAAAGAGGTTTTTATTTTAAAAAACGTCACCCTGCCAATAAACTAAAGCTAGCTTTTTTAATATATCCACAATATAGAAAGCGGTTTTTTTATACTTAACATTAGAGCTGAAAGTGATAAATTGAAATTTATTTTTCATATTAACATCATTACCTTCCATGGTAAAAATCCCCAAAAAAACCAAATGTGAAATTTTTGTTTCATTTTTTAGAGTATGTGCTGCATAATAATGAAGGTCTGTATGCTCTCAGGATCGATACAATAACGATTGAAGGTACAATATTACAGACTCAAGAAAAGGAAGATTTCTTACCTTAGTGCAATAACACAGGTATGAACCATCTATTCTATTCCTGTGTTATTATAAAAAAATACGAAAAATACATTTCATATTGAAATGCAAACACGCCAATCTCAGATCGACTTAGATTAGGAAGTATGACATGCCTGTAGCCACCACCCTTACTGAACTGCAAGATCAAATCCGCGCTCGTTACGGGGATTTAAGTAAACGATTACAGCAAGTTGCCTGTTATGTTTTGGATAATAATAATAGTCTGGCCTTTGATACCATCGCCGTTATTGCCAGCCAGGCTGATGTCCCTCCTTCAACCTTAATCCGTTTCGCGAAGGCCTTTGAATTCACTGGTTTCAATGAAATGAAACAATTATTTAGGAAAAATTTAGTCGAAGAAACAGTAAGTTACACCGATAGAGCGCGCTTGTTTCAAGATCTTGAATCTAATCAGAAAATACGAAAAAAACCATCACATATTTTACAAGAGTTTGCTAGAGTCAATTCCCAAGCGATGAATCAACTAGCAATACAAACACCTGAAAATAAACTAGAGGCGGCCATTGATATTCTGAGTAAGGCAGAAAATATCTACCTGATTGGTTTAAGACGCTCATTTAGTATCGCTTCTTATTTAACCTACGCCCTGCGTCATTTAGAACGCCGCGCATTCCTGATAGACGGGTTAGGCGGAATGTTTAAGGAGCAGCTTTCCATGGTAGGTCCAAATGATGCTGTACTGTCTATAAGTTTCAGCCCCTACGCCGAGGAAACTGTGACCTTAAGTGAAGCAGCATCGCAAGCAGGCGCTAAACAAATTGTCATCACCGACAGTCAGATAAGCCCGCTCGCGACCTACAGTGATGTCTGTTTTGTAGTCAATGAAGGTAAAGTTGATGCATTCAGGTCGCAATCGGCTTCTTTATGTCTAGTACAGTCATTCGCGGTTGCATTGGCTTTTAAACAAGGTATAAAACAGGAAATTTAGCATCACAGCCTGTTTATGTTTAGGTGCTCATGCATTCGCCGTTGCATTGGCTTTTAAACAAGGCATAAAACAGGAAATTTAGCATCACA
>JBLHWW010000069.1:0-18926 GCA_047629075.1 Psychromonas sp.
TAAGTGTCCACACAGATTGTTTGATTAAATTGTTAAAGAGCGTGCCTTTCGGCGAGGTGCGTATATTACGCCACCTGCAAACGATGTCAATGATTATTTTTATTGTTTTTAATCAACGTTTAACGTTATTAAAAACTTAATCTCTATCGTTCTAAGTAACCGGTTTGACTTGCGTCTTTCCCGTTTCCGTGGGGCGCATTATAGGGATTTTGATCACGTTGGCAAGGGTTTATTGGCGATTATTTCAATAAAATACGCGAACGAATAATTAATAAACAAACTGCTGTTTTCTTCTGCGTTATTTTATAAATACATCAATTTTATTTTCTAATTTTCTAATATGCTTTATTTTTGTTTTTATTTTAGCTATATAGTTAAAATAAATTTTATGGAGATTGTAAATGAGCACATTACAAATATTAGTAGGCAGTACGTTAGGTGGGACAGAATATGTTGCCGAAGCAGCACAGGTTTTATTAGAGGAAGCAGGTTTTGATTCTGACCTTCACTTTGACCCTGATTTGAATACTTTATCTTTGTCTGAAGATGAAATTTGGCTAATTTGTTTGTCTACACATGGCGCGGGCGATTACCCTGAAAATTTCAAATCATTTGCTGAACAGCTTCAAGGTGTGAATGCACCTTTGAATGATGTACGTTACGGCATTATTGGCATTGGCGATTCCAATTACGATACTTTTTGCGAGGCTGCCAAGAATATGGATTATATTCTGGAAGAAATGGGTGCGGTTCGTATCGGAGATCGTTTAGAAATAGATATAGTTGATTATCCTATACCTGAAGACAATATATCAAAGTGGATCTCTCTGTGGATTGAAGATCTTAACAATTTATAAGCATATTTATAAGGGTTTTCCCCTATAAGTTATCCACATGTTCATGTGGATAACTTATTTATAAGTCATGTACTAGCTTTGTTTTAACAGTGTACAAACCTAGCATTAATAGCATCTGTGCATAAGTAGCAAAACTATCCCCTAGTTAAGCGCAGGAAGACCCCTTCTTGCGCACACTTAAAGATCTACCTTAAGATCCTGATCTTTAAGATCAATAAATGGTTTTGCACAGAAATTCAATTACATTAATAAGTATAGTAGTAAAGATCTTTAAAGATCTTTATATAATACTAATAATATTGTTTTGATCTTATCTGTTTTCCTTTAGGCAAGAAAAGAGTAAAATCCCTTTTGTCTTTTTAACTTATAGTTTTGGAAAAATGAATGAATTACCACGAACATTTTGACGTAATTGTGATTGGCGGAGGTCATGCAGGGACTGAAGCCGCTGCAGCCGCTGCTCGTATGGGCATGAATACTTTATTATTAACCCATAATATTGAAACATTAGGTCAAATGTCCTGTAACCCGGCCATTGGTGGGATTGGTAAAGGACACCTAGTGAGAGAGATTGATGCATTGGGTGGTCTAATGGCAAACGCAGCAGACAAAGCAGGGATTCAATTTAGAATACTGAATGCCAGCAAAGGACCTGCCGTGAGAGCAACACGGGCACAGGCTGATCGTCTATTATATAAAGCCGCGATCCGGGAGAAGCTAGAAAACCAAGAAAACCTAAAAATATTTCAACAAGAAGTGGAAGATCTTGTTGTTGAAAACGATCGAGTTAGCGGCGTAGTTACTAAAATGGGCATTAAGTTTTCCGCAAAAACCGTTGTTTTAACCGTTGGTACTTTCTTGAATGGCCGAATCCATGTTGGCTTAAAAAATCATAGTGGCGGACGGGCTGGCGACTCAGCTTCAATCGGTTTAGCTGAGCGATTAAGACAGCTGCCGTTACGCACAGGACGTTTAAAAACAGGTACGCCTGCACGTATAGATTCCCGCAGTATTGATTTTTCAGCATTAGAAGTTCAGCACGGTGATAACCCCACTCCTCTATTTTCATTTATGGGTGACCGTAGTGAACATCCGAGACAAATTCCTTGTTATATTACTCACACCAATGAAAAAACGCACGATATTATCCGTCGTAATTTAGACCGAAGCCCGATGTATTCGGGGGTGATTGAAGGTGTTGGCCCGCGTTATTGTCCTTCTATTGAAGACAAAGTAATGCGTTTTGCGGATAAAAATTCCCATCAAATATTTGTTGAACCGGAAGGTTTAACAACTAATGAAATTTATCCTAATGGGATATCAACAAGTTTACCCTTTGACGTGCAAATTGATTTTATTCGTTCAATGAAAGGTTTTGAAAACGCATTTGTGACTAGACCTGGTTATGCTATTGAATATGATTATTTTGATCCTCGCGATCTTAAATCAACTCTGGAAAGTAAATATATTGATGGTTTATTCTTTGCAGGCCAAATTAACGGCACAACGGGTTACGAAGAAGCGGCCGCTCAAGGTTTATTAGCGGGTATGAATGCCGGGTTGATGACCCAGGACAAAGAGGGCTGGTGCCCACGTCGTGATCAAGCTTATGCCGGTGTATTAGTTGATGATCTTTCTACACTAGGTACAAAAGAACCCTACCGCATGTTTACCAGTCGAGCTGAATATCGCCTATTATTACGTGAAGATAATGCCGATGCGCGCTTAACCGAAAAAGGCCGTGAATTGGGTCTTGTTGATGATATTCGTTGGAAAGCCTTTAGTGAGAAACAGGAAGCGGTAGAAACAGAAATTCAACGATTAAAAAATCAATGGATCCACCCTAAATCAGAAAATGCGGCACAAATTAATGAGTTATTAAAAACGCCAATGCAGCGTGAAAGTACGCTTGAAGGGATGATTCGTCGACCTGAAGTGAATTATCAAAGTTTAATCTCAATTGATGGACTAGGGCCGGTGATCAAAAACGATCAAGCTGCTGAGCAAGTTGAAATTATCATCAAATATCAAGGTTATGTAGATCGTCAACGTGAAGAAATAGAAAAACTTAAACGTAATGAAAATACATTATTACCGAATAACCTGGATTATTCTGATATTAAAGGTTTATCAAATGAAGTGACGGCTAAATTAAATGATACTAAGCCCGAAAATATTGGTCAAGCTTCCAGAATTTCAGGAATAACACCTGCTGCAATATCTATATTATTAATTTATATCAAGAAAAATTCTCTAAGACGTAAGGTTTTATAAATGAGTCTGCTTGAAAATTTACAAAAATTAATTGGCCAAACAGCACTTGAAGTGACTGAGTCACAAACGCAACAATTAGTGCAATTGGTCGAGTTATTAAACAAGTGGAATAAAGCTTATAATCTCACTTCGGTAAGAGATACTAATCAAATGCTTGTTAAACATATAATGGACAGTATAGTTGTATCTCCTTATTTAATAGGAGAACGCTTTATTGATGTGGGTACCGGTCCAGGATTACCTGGGCTGCCACTCGCTATCCTAAATCCCGATAAACAATTTGTTTTATTAGATAGCCTTGGTAAACGCTTGCGATTTATTCGTCAAGCACTTTTGGAGTTGGGACTAAAAAACGTAACCACAGTGCAGAGTCGGGTTGAAGAGTATCAGCCAGAAGAAAAGTTTGATGTTGTTCTCAGCCGTGCATTTGCCTCGCTTCATGATATGTTGTATTGGTGTAAGCATTTACCCCATGAAAAAGGCCATTTTCTGGCTTTAAAGGGGCAAGTTCCGGCGCAAGAAATAAAAGAGCTAGATAAACAGTTTGAATTTATAGAATCAATTTTATTACAAGTGCCAACACTTGAAGGCGAACGTTGCTTGGTTAAAATTAAACGTATTTAAATAATTTTAATCAGTATCTTCGGATTATGGATCGTTCAGTGATAGCCGCTTAGCTCTGGGTCTGCCTTTTCAAGTTATTTGGGTATAGTATTCATTTTAATTAAGAGTAGAGCTTGTGGCTAAAATAATTGCGATAGCAAATCAAAAAGGGGGTGTAGGTAAAACAACAACCTGCGTAAATATCGCGGCTTCAATAGCTGCAACCAACCGTAACGTTTTGGTGATTGACTTAGATCCCCAGGGTAATGCAACGATGGGAAGTGGTATTGATAAGTATGAAGTTGCTCATAGTGCTTACGATTTATTAATTGATGAGTTACCGCTAGATCAAGTTGTAGAGGTTGAAACTACTGGGGGTTATCACCTAGTTGCCGCAAACAGTGATGTGACCGCTGCTGAAGTTAAGTTAATGGAATTTTTTGCGCGAGAAACGCGCTTACGCAGTGCACTTGCAAATTACAGAGATAATTACGATTATATTTTTATTGACTGTCCCCCTTCGTTAAATATGCTGACGGTCAATGCCATGACCGCGGCTGATTCTGTTTTAATTCCGATGCAGTGTGAATATTATGCGTTAGAAGGTTTAACTGCGCTGGTTGATACTATCAGCAAGCTCGCATCGGTGGTTAATTCAGGGCTTAAGATCGAAGGTGTTTTACGCACTATGTATGATCCTCGTAATCGCCTTTGTTCAGATGTCTCGGATCAATTAAAAAAACACTTTGGTGAAAAAGTTTACCGCACAATTATTCCGCGCAATATCCGTTTGGCTGAAGCGCCAAGTTTTAGTACGCCTGTTATGTATTATGATAAGAACTCAACGGGTGCAAAAGCTTATCTGGCATTAGCGGCTGAAATGTTGCGTCGCGAAGATAAATGTGAGCCTCAAAGTGCCAAAACTGTCTAAATAGGGATTATTATGTTGGGGAAAAAAAGAGGTTTAGGCAAAGGACTCGATTCATTATTAAGCAGTAGTTCATCGCACCGCCAAAAACAGGTTTCTCATGACGTTAATGCAGAAAAAAATCAACCATTGATTGACGAAGTCAGTGTTAAGGGGATATTAAAAGATATTGATGTCAATTCTCTGCACCAGGGTAAATATCAACCAAGGAAAGAGATGAGCAATAAGGCCTTGGATGAATTGGCTAACTCAATCTATGCGCAGGGTATTATCCAACCGCTGGTTATCAGAGAAATCGGTCACCAACAATATGAGATTATTGCCGGAGAACGTCGTTGGAGAGCTGCTAAAATTATTGGTCTGACAAAGGTGCCCTGCTTAATTAAAAATGTAGAAGACAATGCGGCAATCGCCATTGCATTAATAGAGAATATTCAACGCGAAAACCTCAATGCGATGGAAGAAGCTGTTGCATTAAAACGCCTTTTAGAAGAGTTTGATTTAACCCATGTTGAAGTTGCTAAGGCGGTTGGAAAATCACGTACCACGATCAGTAATTTATTAAGACTAAATAATTTAAATGAAGCCGTTAAATTATTATTGGAGCACGGTGATATTGAAATGGGCCATGCCCGGGCGCTACTAAGCTGTGAAAAAAATCAGCAAGTCGAGTTAGCAAAAATAATAGTTGCAAAATCGCTAAACGTCAGAAAAACAGAGTTATTAGTAAAACAAGCCTTAAATCCTCAACCAGAAAAACAGGCTTCTCCACGCTGCCAAAAAACAGAACTGATTATCAACACCTTTCAAAATAAATTTGGTTTATCAGTCACCGCTAAAACGGGTAAAAAACAGGCTGGTCAATTGATTATTAGTTATAATTCGCTGGATGATTTAAAAGAATTAATGTTTAAAATTGATGTTAAACAATCAAATATGAAATAAATAAAAATTATTGAGCTATAGCGCATATATAGCCCCCAAACTGTGCTCTTATATTGCATTGACTTGGATGTTGCTATAGTCTTCACCACGATTTGACATGTTAGTTGCGAGAGCTTTCAAAGTGCATGTTAAATAATTAAAGGAAAATAAAATGGTTGATAGACTGGCAAAAAGCAGTCAGAAAGCGGGACTTAAATTGGTTGGTTTTCAATTATTACTTATTCTTTTTATTACACTGGTATTAACTGTTTTTTCTTCAACTAAATCCGGATATTCAGGTTTAGCGGGGGGGATGACTTTTATGCTTCCTAATATGATTTTTGTTTTTATGACTTTTGCGCATGCAGGTGCCAGTAAAACAAAATTGATACTTAGGGGGTTCTACGTTGGAGAGGCAATAAAACTAACCCTTACTGTGATTCTATTTAGTATTTTTTTGAAATATGGGACGCTATCTTTACAGTCTTTTTATCTTTCATTTTTACTTTTAGTCGCATCTCAATGGTTAGCACCTTTCTTTTTTCACGATAATAATGGGATAAAAAATGACCGCTAAAGATGAAGTGTTAACTTCTTCCGGGTATATCCAACATCATTTAACAAATGCACAAATGTGTACTGTTGATGGTAGCATTGCATTTAATCATGCTTGTGCTGATGCTGGATTTTGGACTTGGCACATTGACTCTCTCCTATTTTCAGTTGGCCTCGGTGTTCTATTCTTGTTTGTTTTTTACAAGGTAGGGCAAAAAGCAACAACGGGTGTCCCCGGCAAACTCCAATGTGCAGTTGAAATGCTCATGGAATTTGTTAGTAACGCGGTAAAAGATTCTTTTCACGGTCGTAGCCCTGTTATTGCACCATTAGCTCTCACCATATTCGTTTGGATTTTACTAATGAATATGATGGATCTAATACCTGTTGACTTTATTCCTGAAGCCGCCAAACAAATATTAGGTGTTCCTTACCTGAAAGTTGTACCAACAACGGATATGAATATTACTTTTGGATTATCATTAAGTGTATTTGCATTAATTGTTTTTTACACCATCAAGATCAAGGGAATTACAGGGTTTGTTAAAGAATTAACCCTACAACCTTTTAATCATTGGGCATTTATTCCAGTTAACTTTATTTTGGAAACAATTGCTTTGATTGCGAAGCCGATATCTTTATCTCTTCGTTTGTTTGGTAATCTGTATGCAGGTGAGTTGATCTTTATTCTAATTGCATTAATGCCTTGGTGGAGCCAAGCGGCACTTTCTGTGCCATGGGCAATATTCCACATCTTGGTGATTGTGCTACAGGCCTTTATTTTTATGATGCTGACAATTGTTTATCTCAGTATGGCTCATGAAGATCATTAAACTTTAATTAAACAATTTTACAAACTTTTAAATACTCGGAGAAACAAATGGAAATTATTATCAGCTCTACGGCCATTGCTGTTGCACTTATGATTGGTCTTGCTGCATTCGGTACGGCTGTTGGTTTTGCTATTTTAGGTGGGAAATTCCTAGAAGCATCTGCACGTCAACCAGAGATGGGTCCTGTGCTTCAAACTAAAATGTTTATCGTTGCTGGTCTTCTTGATGCTATTTCTATGATTGCGGTTGGTGTTGCACTATTTTTCGTTTTTGCAAACCCATTCCTAAGTCAACTACCTGCTTAATATAGGATCCTGATTAACTAAATTATTAAGGAGCCGTTATGAATATAAACGCAACCCTATTAGGCCAAGCTATCGCATTTGCGGTATTTGTTTGGTTCTGCATGAAGTATGTGTGGCCACCACTTCTTAGCGCGATTGAAGATCGCCAAAAGAAAATTTCTGATGGTTTAACACAAGCAGAACGAGCAGGTAAAGATCTTGAACTAGCCCAAGCTAAAGCATCTGAAAAGTTAAAAGAAGCTAAGGTACAAGCAGCAGAGATTATTGAACAGGCAAATAAACGTCGTACTCAAATTGTTGAAGCTGCAAAAACAGAAGCTGAGGTCGAGCGTCAAAAAATTATTGCGCAAGGTGAAGCGGAAGTTGAGGTGGATCGTAATCGTGTTCGCGAAGAACTTCGTTTAAAGATTTCAGCTCTTGCTATTGCCGGTGCTGAGAAAATCATTAAGCGTTCTATGGATAAAGAAGCGAACAGCGATATTATCGATAAATTGGTTGCTGAACTATAAGGAGTGAGCTTATGTCTGAATTGACTACCGTAGCTCGCCCTTATGCAAGAGCTGCTTTTGAATTTGCCGTTGATAATAACAAGATCGAAGCTTGGTCTGAAATGCTGTTTTTTACCGCTGAAGTTGTTAATGATCCAACTATGGTGAAAATATTAACAAGTGATAAAACCGCACAAGATCTAGTCGAATTGTTTCTTAATGTTTGTCAAGACCAACTCGATGAGAGTGGTCAGAACTTCATTAAAATAATGGCTGAAAATGGACGTTTGAGAGTTTTACCTCGCGTTGCACAACTTTTCGCTGGATTAGAAGATGAGTATAAAAAACAGGTCGACGTAAACGTTGTCTGTGCTTATGCCCTTTCTAAAAAGCAAAATGATGAGTTGAGTAAATCGTTAGAAAAACGTCTCGCACGAAAAGTAAATCTACATTGTAGTATTGATAAAACCCTGATTGCCGGAATGGTAATTACTGTGGGTGACTTAGTGATTGATAGCTCTGCTAAAGGTCAACTAGGTCGATTATCTAATACTTTACAATCTTAATGGGAAATTGGCATGCAACTGAATTCCACTGAAATCAGCGACCTTATCAAACAGCGAATTGGAAAATTCGAGGCAGTAAGTGAAGCACGTAATGAAGGTACAATCGTTTCCGTAAGCGATGGTATTGTTCGTATCAATGGCCTTGCTGAATGTATGCAGGGTGAGATGATTGAGCTACCAAACGGTGGCTTTGCGATGGCGCTTAACCTCGAGCGTGACTCTGTTGGTGCAGTAGTAATGGGACCTTTCCGTGATCTTCGTGAAGGTCAAAAGGTTAAATCAACTGGACGTATCCTTGAAGTACCAGTAGGTAAAGGTTTGTTAGGCCGTGTTGTAAACACACTTGGTGCACCGATCGATGGTAAAGGCCCGATTGAAAATGACGGTTACTCTCCCATTGAAGTAATAGCACCTGGCGTAATCGATCGTAAATCGGTTGATCAACCCGTACAGACTGGCTGGAAATCAATCGATTCAATGGTTCCAATTGGCCGCGGCCAACGTGAATTAATCATCGGTGACCGTCAAGTCGGTAAAACGGCTATTGCAATCGATGCAATTATCAATCAAAAATCAACGGGATTGTTTTCAATCTATGTTGCGATTGGTCAAAAAGCATCAACGATTGCAAACGTGGTAAATAAACTTGAAGAGCATGGCGCATTAGAAAATACTATTGTGGTTGTTGCTTCTGCATCTGAAACCGCTGCGCTGCAATACCTGGCTCCTTATGCAGGTTGTTCTATGGGTGAATACTTCCGTGACCGTGGTGAAGACGCGCTGATTGTATATGACGATCTGTCTAAACAAGCTGTTGCTTATCGTCAAATTTCACTGCTGCTTAAACGTCCGCCTGGCCGTGAAGCATACCCTGGTGATGTTTTCTACCTTCACTCTCGTCTTCTTGAACGTGCATCTCGTGTAAGCGCAGCTTACGTTGAGGCCTTTACTAAAGGTGCAGTGAAAGGTAAAACCGGTTCTTTAACTGCGTTACCTATCATTGAAACCCAAGGCGGGGATGTATCAGCATTTGTACCTACTAACGTAATTTCCATTACTGACGGTCAGATATTTTTAACTACTGAGCTATTTAATAGTGGGATTCGTCCTGCGGTTGATCCTGGTATTTCTGTATCCCGTGTTGGTGGTTCTGCGCAATGTAAAGTTATCAAAAAACTAGCGGGTGGTATTCGTACCGCACTGGCTCAATACCGTGAATTAGCTGCGTTTGCACAGTTTGCTTCGGATCTTGATGAAACAACACGTAAACAGCTTGACCACGGTAAGAAAGTAACTGAATTAATGAAGCAAAAACAATATGCTCCAATGTCAGTTGCTGAACAAGCGTTATCACTGTTTTCAGCAGAGAAAGGTTATCTAAATGATGTTGATGTTTCAGACGTTTTAAGTTTTGAATCATCTCTGATCTCTTATGCTAAAACTGAGCATGCTGAATTCTATGCTCAACTTAATGAAACCGGTGATTACAGCAAAGAAATTGAAGGTCAATTCCATTCTATTTTGGAAACTTTCAAAGCGACGCAAACCTGGTAATTAGTTAACTACTTAAACGGTTAATTAATCATTAATTAGGAGCTAGAGAATGGCCGGCGATAAAGAAATTAGAAATAAGATCGCGAGTGTTAAAAATACTCAAAAAATCACTGGTGCCATGGAAATGGTTGCAGCATCAAAGATGCGTCGTGCGCAATTGCGTATGAATAGCAGTCTTTCTTATGCTAACTGCATGCGCAAAGTGATTGGTCATATCGCACTTGGTGAATTGGAGTATCACCACGCTTATCTTGAAGAAAGAGAGGTAAGCCGAGTTGGTTATATTGTTATTTCAAGTGATCGTGGTTTGTGTGGTGGTTTAAATATTAACTTATTTAAACCGCTTGTTGCAGCAATGAAAAAACACTCGGAAACGAATGTTGAAGTTGATTTAGCTGTAATAGGTTCTAAAGCCTCCACATTCTTCAATGGATTAGGCGCTAACATAGTTGCTCAAAACTCAGGTTTAGGTGACTCTCCAACCGTTAATGATTTAATTGGTTCGGTGAAAATTATGTTAGATGCCTATGACGAAGGTAAGATCGATCGTTTGTTTATAGTTAACAATAAATTCATTAGTACTATGGTTCAAGAGCCAACAATCAGCCAATTATTACCCCTGCCTAAAGCAGAAGGTGATAAGGAAGTTGCTTCTGATAGCTGGGATTACATTTACGAGGGTGAAGCTAAAGATATTTTGGATTCATTATTAGTTCGTTATGTGGAGTCTCAAGTTTATCAGGGTGTTGTGGAAAACTTAGCCTGTGAACAAGTTTCTCGTATGATTGCCATGAAGTCGGCAACCGATAATGCGGGTGATATGATTGATGAGTTACAACTTGTTGCCAATAAAGCACGTCAATCTGCAATTACTCAGGAACTTTCTGAGATTTGTAGTGGTGCGGCTGCGGTATAAGCAGATTAACAAATTTTAGAGGATCAGAGATGAGTACAGGTAAAATCATTCAGGTTATCGGTGCTGTTGTGGATGTTGAATTCCCACAAGAAACTGTGCCGAATATATACAGTGCATTGATCGTGACTGCAAAGAATCTAACCATGGAAGTACAGCAGCAAATTGGCGGCGGCGTTGTTCGTTGTATCGCTATGGGTGCTTCTGATGGTTTAAGTCGCGGTTTAGAAGTGACTGATACAGGTAATCCAATTACAGTACCCGTTGGTACGGCGACATTAGGCCGAATCATGAATGTACTGGGTGAGCCTATTGATATGTGTGGTGAAATTGGTGCAACTGAGCATTACGGAATTCACCGCGAAGCTCCTACATACGAAGAGCAATCAGCTTCTGTTGCTACACTAGAAGTAGGTATTAAAGTTATAGACTTAATATGCCCATTCTCTAAAGGTGGTAAAATCGGCCTATTTGGCGGAGCAGGTGTTGGTAAAACAGTTAACATGATGGAACTTATCAATAATATCGCCTTAAAACATTCAGGTTTGTCTGTTTTTGCCGGTGTTGGTGAGCGTACTCGTGAAGGTAACGATTTCTACTTTGAAATGCAGGAAGCGGGTGTTGTTAACGTTGAAAAACCTGAGTTATCAAAAGTAGCGATGGTTTACGGTCAAATGAATGAGCCACCAGGAAACCGTTTACGCGTTGCCCTTACTGGTTTGACTATGGCTGAGCGTTTCCGTGATGAAGGTAAAGACGTATTATTATTTATTGATAATATATATCGTTATACCCTTGCAGGAACTGAAGTATCTGCTTTATTAGGCCGTATGCCTTCCGCTGTTGGTTATCAACCAACACTTGCGGAAGAGATGGGGGTTCTGCAAGAGCGTATTACTTCAACTAAGACTGGTTCTATTACATCAATCCAAGCGGTATACGTACCTGCGGATGATTTAACCGATCCGGCTCCGGCAACAACCTTTGCTCACTTAGATGCAACCGTTGTACTTAACCGTAGCATCGCATCAATGGGTCTATATCCGGCGATCGATCCCTTAGATTCTACATCTCGTCAACTTGATCCGTTAGTTGTCGGCCAAGAGCACTATGATATCGCACGTGGCGTACAGGGTACCCTGCAACGTTATAAAGAGCTGAAAGATATTATTGCGATTTTAGGTATGGATGAATTATCTGAAGAAGATAAGCTGGTCGTATCACGCGCACGTAAAATTGGTAATTTCTTAACTCAGGCTTATCACGTAGCAGAAGTATTTACTGGTGATCCGGGTATGTACGTACCACTTAAAGACACATTAGCTGGCTTTAAAGGATTACTCGCTGGCGATTATGATGATCTCCCTGAGCAAGCATTCCTATACATAGGTGCGATTGAAGAAGCTGTTGAAAAAGCGAAAAAGATGTAATAGCTGGAGATAACTATGACTAAAGCAATGACTACACATTTAGATGTTGTAAGTGCTGAAGAATCTCTTTTTTCTGGGCGCGTTTCACATCTGCAAGTTTCAGGTCAAGAAGGTGAACTGGGTATTATGCCCGGTCATACGCCACTGTTAACCCCCATTAAACCAGGAATGGTTAAAATGGTTAAGCAGCATGGTGAAGAAGAGGTATTTTATATCTCTGGTGGTTTTCTTGAGGTGCAGCCTGGTGGTGTAACCGTGCTTGCTGATAGTGCTATTCGAGGTGCTGATCTTGATAAAGCTAAAGCAGAAGAAGCTAAACGCACGGCACAAGCGCAAATTTCAAATCCGAGTAAGGATATTGATTATGCGCTTGTTACTGCTCAATTAGCGCAAGCAATTGCAAAACTGCGTGTTATTAAAATGTTGCGAAAGTAATATTAACTTTTGATCGAAAAGGCGACTAATAAGTCGCCTTTTTTATTTTATTACAGTGACAGTTTATTCATTTTAATAACCCATTCAGGGAGTTCATTTATTCCTTTTTCAGATATTCTGTAAATACCCCGATCAATCTTTTCAAACCAGCCATAATAATTATCCCTTAAAAACAGCGTTGCCTGCGGTTCATTGATGGCATTTTTTATTTCACAACCTCGACTTGAGGGCAATTCAGATAAGTATTGTGCCACCCTAATACAACGCTGGCGATAAGCGGTTAAAACAGCTTTTGTGCAGTTAGAACCGCCTTTTTCAGGATCACCTAGTCGTGTTGAAAACTCTTTTTGCAGTGCACTTTGTTTACGCTTATTTTTACGGGGTAGGTAATCATCGGGGTCATTGATGACTTCAACATATTGCCCTGCTTCCTGCATATCAACAATAATCAAGCCAAGGCCTAAACGCTTGATCAGTTTTTTGACTTTGGATGTCTGCTTTTTATAAATAGGGCTGTGCTTGGGAATAGCAATATAGACAGTATCAGCAACAGATAAACGCTCAACCGCTTGTAATAAAAGAGTGATATTTAAACTCAATTTCAGTTCAATAATAATTAACGAATTATTTAAATTAGGATCATTTTTTTTAGCGACTATATCACAATGACTAATTTCCCCTTTGACCTGGTAACCGAGGTTTTCAAGAAACCCTTTGATTGGCAGGTAGAGATCAGATTCTTTGAGTTTATTATTCATTCATATTTTTCTATATTATTTAAATTGATTGGGTGTTGGAAAGTTAACCATTTAAACAAAAATAATGGCCAAAAATTTTTGAGGTTAACACAGAAAGCAGTTCTAAGCTTTGCTGATTCTGGCAGTTTTTCTTGGTTTTCAGAAGGGGAAAGTTGATCATCTTCAGTCTCAATAATATCAGGATCCTAGTACTCTTACATAAATTTATCGGCATTTTGAGCCGTTTATTTAAGAAGGGCACTCTTTAATATCAGAAAAATTTCGGATCAGTATTTAGCTGTTTTTATTGCCTCTCTGCGCTTTTATGCTTAAACCTTTTATTGTTTTAATACTAATCAATAATCTTGCTCTATTGTTAACTTCAATATTAGATCATCTAACTGATTGTCATTGGTATAATAATCTACCATAGGTATAATGGCAGTCATTTTCCTATCATTAACTCTAAGCCTAAATTATGCAAAAATTCGATACTAAAACATTTCAAGGGCTCATTCTTGCACTGCAAGATTTTTGGGCTCGCCAAGGTTGCGCCATTGTTCAACCACTTGATATGGAAGTGGGTGCTGGTACCTTTCATCCGCAAACATTTTTACGTTCAATTGGCCCGGAGCCAATGAACAGCGCTTATGTGCAACCTTGTCGTCGCCCTACTGATGGTCGTTACGGCGAAAATCCAAACCGTCTACAGCAATACTATCAATTTCAAGTGGTTTTAAAGCCGTCACCAAAAAATATTCAAGATCTTTACTTAAAGTCGCTTGAGGAAATCGGTATTGATACTTCCATTCATGATATCCGTTTTGTAGAGGATAACTGGGAATCACCAACGCTTGGCGCATGGGGACTCGGTTGGGAGATCTGGTTAAACGGCATGGAAGTAACGCAGTTTACTTATTTTCAGCAAGTAGGTGGCTTAGAATGTAGCCCAGTGACGGGTGAAATAACCTATGGTCTGGAGCGCATTGCAATGTATGTGCAGGGCGTTGAAAGTATTTATGACCTTGTCTGGACAGATGGCCCGATGGGTAAACTGACTTACGGTGATATTTTTCATCAAAATGAAGTTGAACAATCAAGCTATAACTTCGAATATGCCGATGTAGATGCTTTATTTAAGCAATTTAATCAGTGTGAAAAAGATAGCCAAAAACTGATAGAAGCGGGACTGGCATTGCCTGCCTATGAGCAAGTAATGAAAGCATCTCATGCTTTTAATCTGCTCGATGCACGTCACGCCATTTCGGTCACCGAGCGTCAGCGCTATATACTGCGGGTTCGCGCATTATCAAAAGCAGTTGCTGAAGCGTATTACAGCAAGCGTGAAGCGCTTGGTTTCCCACTTTGCAAAAACCTAGTTAAATAGAGGCAAGTTTCATGGCACAAGAAAATTTATTGATTGAACTGGGAACCGAAGAGTTACCTCCCAAATCACTGCGTAAACTTGCTGAATCTTTTGCAAGTAACGTTGAAGCTGAATTAAATAAGGCTGAATTATCCTTTGATAGCGTTCGATGGTTAGCATCTCCGCGTCGTTTGGCGTTAGTTATTACCAACTTATCGGACTCGCAAGCGGATAAAATAGTGGAAAAACGCGGTCCTGCGGTAAATGTTGCATTTGATGCTGAAGGTCAAGCTACTAAGGCTGCACAGGGCTGGGCACGTTCAAACGGTATTAGCGTTGAACAAGCTGAGCGTCTAATCACCGATAAAGGCGAATGGTTATTATTCAAATCAGAGGTTAAAGGATTGTCCGTGGCTCAGCTGATTCCTGAGATCGCTGCGAGTGCCTTGGCCAAGTTGCCTATTTCTAAGCCGATGCGCTGGGGATCGAGCAGTACGCAATTTATTCGCCCTGTTCATACGGTAACGATGTTATTTGGTTCCCGCTTAATTAAAGGTAAGTTGTTAGGTGTTGAATCCGATCGTATTATTCGCGGCCATCGCTTTTTAGGCGAAGCTGAATTGAGTATTGATCATGCTGATCAATACGAGACATTATTAGATGATAGCGGCAAAGTAATTGTTGATTATGAACGCCGTAAAGCGATTATTCGTGATCAGGTTGAAGCATTGGCAGCCCATGAAAATGGTGTTGCAGATATTGATGAAAGTTTACTGGAAGAGGTTACTTCATTAGTTGAATGGCCAGTAACTTTAGTGGGATCCTTTGAAGATAAATTTTTAGACGTCCCTTCTGAAGCCCTGATCTATACGATGAAAGATAATCAAAAATACTTCCCTGTATTAGATAAAAACGGCAAGCTTTTATCGCGCTTTATTTTTGTTTCGAATATTGTCAGTCGAGATCCTGCACAAGTAATAAGTGGTAACGAAAAAGTAATTCGTCCACGTTTAGCGGATGCTGAATTCTTTTTTGAAACCGATAAGAAGAAAACCTTAGCAAGCCGTTTAGAATCTTTATCAAGTGTTTTATTCCAACAAAAATTAGGCACTTTAAAAGAAAAATCTGAACGTATTGCTAATGTCGCTGAAGATATCGCACTGCAAATTAAAGCTGATACAAAACATGCCCAACGTGCCGGTCTTTTATCTAAAACAGATTTAATGACCGATATGGTCATGGAGTTCCCAGATGTGCAGGGCATTATGGGAATGCATTATGCGTTACATGATGGTGAAGATCAGGAAGTTGCGATTGCCTTAAATGAGCAATACTTACCACGTTTTGCCGGTGATAAATTACCAACCTCTCTAGTGGCATGCGCTGTTTCTTTAGCAGATAAGCTCGACACTTTAGTGGGTATTTTTGGTATTGGTCAAGCACCAAAAGGCGCTGCTGATCCCTTTGCACTGCGCCGTGCTGCGATCGGTCTATTGCGTATCATTACCCATAAAAATCTGGATCTGGATCTGGTCGAATTGGTTGAAATTTCGAAGCTGCAATACGGTAATAAATTAACCAACATTAACGTAGTGCAGGATGTTGTCGATTTCTTATTCGCCCGATTTCGTGCGACTTATCAAGCTAACGGTTATTCAGTTGAGCTGATTCAATCGGTACTAGTTCGTCGTCCTACTAAACCTGTTGATTTTGAAAAACGTCTGCAAGCTGTTGCCAAGTTTCAAGCATTACCGGAAGCGGCTCCCATTGCCGCGGCCAATAAACGTATTAGTAATATACTCGCTAAAGTCAAAGGTGAGATAAATGCACAGGTAGACAGCTCTTTACTGCAGGAGCCCGCTGAAATCAAATTATCAGAAATTTTAGCCTCTCTAGAAGCAACGCTAAGCCCTTTATTTGACAACTTAGACTACGAGTCAGTGTTGTTTGAACTCGCTTCTCTGAACGAGCCTGTGGATGATTTCTTTGATAATGTGATGGTAATGGCTGAAGATCCGGCTATCAAAGCGAACCGTCTTGCTATTTTAAATCGTTTGCGTAACTTGTTCTTAAAAATTGCCGATGTTTCTGTTTTATAATAGATGATGCCTGCTAATTAAAATGCTTATTAAAAAAGCTCAGTTTTTACTGAGCTTTTTTGTTACGGATAAAAGCTTCTATTTTCTCTATTTACAAAGTGCTGTTCACACAAATTATTGTTTCACATGAAACATCCCTCTAAAAATCATTAATAAAATACAGGATAGGAACAAAAATGCCCTACTCATTATTTGGAAATAAATTTACACAACATTCAGGCATTACTGAATTGATGGATGATCTTAATGAAGGTGTCCAGGGGGGAGATGATATTTTAATGTTGGGCGGAGGAAATCCTGCCGCGATTCCAGAGATACAAAATAGGCTGCAGGAGCTCATGCAACAATTATTATTCGAAGGAAAGTTAATTAATACGCTATCAAATTATGATGGTCCGCAGGGAAAAAATACTTTTATTAATGCGCTGGTTGAGTTATTTAATGATCTCTATGATTGGGAATTAACGCCGGAAAATATCATGCTCACCAATGGCAGTCAGAATGCCTTTTTTTACCTTTTTAATCTGTTAGCTGGTGATTTTAGTGATGATAAAAACAAAAAAATATTATTTCCATTAGCACCTGAATATATAGGTTATGCCGATGCAAGTGTTTCTGAGGATGCTTTCGTTGCACAGCGGCCTAAAATCACAGAATTAGCAGACGGATTCTTTAAATATAATGTTGATTTTGATGCTCTAAAAGTAACCGCAGATATCGGTGCTATCTGCGTTTCTCGGCCAACAAATCCAACCGGTAATGTGTTAACCGACGAGGAAATAAATCATCTTGATAGATTAGCTAAAAAGAACAATATCCCGTTAATTATTGATAATGCCTATGGTACGCCATTTCCTAATATTATTTTTGAAAATGCCACTCCTTTCTGGAACGCCAATACTATTCTGTGTTTAAGTTTATCTAAATTTGGATTACCTGGAGCGCGTTGCGGTATTGTTATTGCCAAGCCTGAAATCATTAAAGCAATGTCTAGCTTATCCGGGATTACTGCTTTATCCCCGGGCGGTATTGGTCCTGAAATTGTATTACCTTTAGTTAAATCTAAAGAAATTATCCAATTAAGTAATGAGGTCATTAAACCTTTTTATCAAGGAAAAGCGCATAAAGCCATTACCCTGCTAAAGTCAAAAATAAGTATACCAGAGTTTAAAATACATAAAGCAGAAGGTGCCTTATTTCTTTGGTTATGGTTTAAAGATTTACCTATCTCTTCCAATGAGTTGTATAAATTACTTAAAAGCAAAGGTTTATTAATTGTATCCGGGCATTATTTTTTCCCTGGTTTAGATCAGAATTGGCAGCATACGCAGGAATGTATTCGTGTTAATTATGCGCAGGATGACCAGGTAGTTGATAAAGGTATTACTATTCTGGCTGACACCATTAACGAATTGTACGGCAAATAAACCATAGTGTTTCACGTGAAACAGCCAGTTAATTTATTAGCTGGTTATAGCGTTAACATTAAATTGGCAGCATAATGGTCAACAGTTTTCCGCTATCGGCTTGCAGCCTATAAAGTCTAATAGAGTCAGTTTTAATGAATAAATCACTTTTACTAAGCGCATTTAAAGCAACCGCTCCCGTGCTATTTGGCTATATTCCGATGGGCATGGCATTTGGCGTTCTGTTTAATGAACTTGGTTTTCACTGGATTTACGCAACCTTAATGGCATTGGTAATTTACGCGGGAGCTGCGCAGTTTATGGCTGTCGGGTTACTCGCCAACCACGCGGGTTTTACTGAAGTTGCAATCACAACCTTACTGTTGAATTCACGTCATCTATTTTATGGAATCTCCCTGATCAATAAGTTTAAGACCCGTGGCTTACGCAAGTTTTATCTGATCTTCGGATTGACCGATGAAACCTATTCATTATTGACTGGCACTCGGTTGCCCGATGATAAAGATCAGACCAATTTCTATCTGCTGATCACGGTTTTAAATCATAGCTATTGGGTGATCGGCTCTACTTTAGGTGCGATTGTCGGCGCTAATATAAGCTTCAATACCAGCGGACTTGATTTTACCCTTCCC
>JBLHWW010000070.1:0-18922 GCA_047629075.1 Psychromonas sp.
CTTACTTAATACTTCATTAGCTGACATATTCTCTTGAACAATTATGTACTTTCGACCGGGATTCATTGCATAAGGTTTATGTTGGTGCCGTTCAGTGATTTCATGAACAATCTCAATATCGTCAATAAGCATATTTTTTACTGATAATGGATTGATTTTTTTAGGGATTCGCTGAGTTTTTACGGCCGCTTTTAGCAAATGTTCCACCGAAATAGAACTAGCACCCTGTTTATATGCTATTCGGGCAGCAGGTTTAATGATTCCCTTCATTAGCTTGCTCAAGTTCCCTTTAGATGCAGCAAGTAAGCGTAGCGCAAGTTCAGGCTCATTGAGGTTTGATGACTTTTCAAATGGTAATTGATTATTTACCTCTTCAAGGAATTTTAACCAATCGTCAAAATTATCTCTATCATACTCTTCAAGATGATGGATTATTTCAAATCGATTAATCAGCTCAGTGCTACTATCAATTACGACTTTAGACCAAGGCATACCAAATAACACAACAGGTCTCTTAGTTAGATTAACAATAGACTTTACCCAATTTGCAGTATTGGAAACTATCCGATCACTGTCGGATTCAATCGCATTTTGAAACTCATCAACAAAGATTGCTTGTACTTCTGCGGCATTAACTTTAAAAATAAACCGATCCCCTAATTCTGATCTTGTTCCTCCTTTACCTTGTAGGAAGTCCCCTAAATCTCGTAACATATGCCCCGGTGCAGCTTTGGGATTTTTGTCATCCTGTAACGTAGTACCAAAGATAGGTACAATATCTTTTTCTCCATTAGGTGTTGGGACACTTTTACGAGGATATTTTCCCTCATAATATTCACGTAATGTAGTTTTTCCAGCACCACTATTTCCCGTTACCAATATACAAGTAGGCTGTTTGGTAAAGTTTTTAACTTGAGCAATTCGTATAGCTTCATCAATATCTTCAATGATTTCTTCCATGTAAGGAGTTAAGACAAATAGGTCTTCTAGTTTTTCCAAAAACTCATCGTAACCATAATTCATTCGTCTTCCTCACTGTTTTTATTAAATTTCGCTAAGAAATCTGAATTAGATTCAGGTTTAGAGTAGTCATCTTTGGGTATCCCTTTCGGTGAGGGTGTTGTGACTGAAGCATCAGGTGTAGCGGGTCTCATGATTGAAGCTTCCCCCTCCATATGTTGTTCAACACCACGGTAGCGGGCTATTCTTTTACTTGCTGCTACTTTAGTTTTTTTATGATATAAAATTTCTTTATCAATTATTTCTTCAATTCGTTTGCGTGCTTGAGCCAAAGACAACTCATCAACATTATCGTCTACCCATTTATCACGAAAGCGCTTAATAATATTATGTTGGTGAAGCGATAAGCCTTCAGTGTATTCTTGATCGACTGCGGGCACTTTATAATAGAGACCTGTATCGGGATGCAACACATGAATATAACTTAAATCTTCCCTGTTGATCTTTATTGATATTCGCCCAAGTTTTCTATATTTCCTCATTTTAACCAGCTCATTGCTGTCATAAAGTAACTTTGAATAACGAATTCCTTTGGGTCCATTTTCCCGTTTTAAGTTTTCAGAAAATACGATATCAAGTCTTTCTGGATTTATAGGCGTAATGTCAACATAAGGTAAATCTTCTTGCCATGCTAAATATGGAATTATTTTGTCTTCACCAACAGGAGACCGGTGATAAATATCAATAAGCCAGACATAATAGATTTCTACTAATTTATGTAATGAAATAACCGCATTTTTTTCAGGATTATAATCATTACTATCCATGATATTCGAGAAAACTTTCCCTGGTTTATCGTTTAACATTCTTTGATTAATACTTTTAAAATGACTCTCAATCGCACCTTTATACCAAGGCATCTTTACTGGATTCCCTACACCCATAATATCAAGATCAAGCAATGCATCTTTTAAGAGGTTACTGATAAATTCTTTTCCCTGATCGTAAGCTATTGAGCTGAAAACCCCCTTACAAGGCCAGTCATGTTGAACTTCAGGATAACGTGCAACTAATTCTGATTTGTCAGAAATGGCATTCTTTATCGCTTTTGCAACACTGACAAAACTTGGTGGCTCAAAGCCAATATATGAGCCTAAAACACACCGGGATTTCCGGTCTATAATAGCCGTAATATATGGACGTCCAAGAGGTAGCCTTGTTATCTCATCAACAACAAAAAAATCCAGTACGGTATGGTCAATTTCAGCTCTATCAAGTATATATTTTATTTTTTGGGTGTACCTAGACTCTCTAAATAAGACATCAGCTTTTCGCTTACCAAGTTGACTCACCATCAAGTCATAGGGTGCCAATTTGTTAGCTCGCTTTATAAAGCTTTGATATGAAACAATTGGTAGATACTCATTTATTTGTCGTGTCGCGTTTTCTAAAAGAATTGCATCTTTAAAATACCTATAAGCTGTTCTAAAGCTAACTTTTTTACTATTTTTTAAAGACTCTAGTCCTTCAAAAAGAAAACGATCAGTGTCATCACAACCACGAGAGTCTCTGTTACCTTTAAGACTATTCTGAGGTATTAATCCTCGAATTCCATTAACTTGATATTTTTCCAACCATCGTACCAATGTGCGCCAATTAACACTTTTAACTCCATACTCTTCAGACACATCATTTATCAAAGGGGTTAATGTTCCGGGACTAAAGGCTGTTAGACCCACTTCAAGTACCCTTGAAACAAACTTCCACTTATACCTAGCTTTTTCTTTTAATTTTTCATCATAACTCGAAAAATCTGGAGACATATCGCCACTGATACGTTCGACTTCAGTATTACTACTAATTATTTTAGCTTTCCCTAAAAGAATTAAATCACTAATTTCCGATGATTTAAGGCGAATATGAACATCTGTAACGGTATCTTCTAGAATGACTTCATGACCTTCTATATCTGAAATTTTATATTGACGTTCATCTTTAGTAAGAAAGTTACCTATTTTTATTTTAGTCATGGTTATCTACCCAAACGGACATTTCAGGTCCAAAATAATTTGCTTCTATATCGGTATTGATAATCCCTTCACCAATTAATTTATATAAAATTCCTAAATCATATTCATGGTCGGAGTGTGAAAATAACTCAAGTGGGCTCATTCTTTCGGCTATTTTTAGAATTTCAACAAGTTGATTAGATACATCTATTGGGACATCGCGCAGCATTTTTGCTTTTCGCATTCTTTTTAAATTAGTAAATAGTGGCTCTGAATAAATAAATTCTTCAGTAACAAGCGTTAATGAACTCCCTAAGAATTCAGCTTGTTTTTGAACAGCAGGAAAAAAGATTCCTTCAAACTCCTTATCAATATATCTACGACCTTTTATTTCGTAATAGACTATATCGCCGTTATCTAACCAAATTTTGAAATCAGGGGTGTAGAGGTGTTGTTCTTTATCTAAGGGGTTATAAGAACGTAGTTCTTTATCTAAATAGTAATAATAACCAAGTGGCTGGCATTCATATTTCAGTACTGCCGGATCAGCTTCAAGATGATAACAATAATCAGCTTCTAAAACTCCTTCGGTTAAAATAGGGCTAACATCCCCTTTACTAGCAGGAAACTTGCAGACTGTTTTTCTTTTGAATGTTGATAAATCTCTTCTTTTTGAAGCATAGCAATGAGACATACACCCTCCTTAATTGGATATAGGTATATACCTCAACACAATACTTGTCAACTTATGGGGTGTATTTTGTCAACTTATGGCTTACGTTTGTCAGCTTATGGTTGACTAATCACATTAATCAACCGATGCCATATCACCTTTATCTTCAAGCCAGACCTTACGATCTCCTGCACGTTTTTTCGCCAGTAACATATCCATCATTTCTAACATTTCCTCAGCGCCTTCGGTGGTCAGCTGAACTAAACGACGAGTATTAGGATCCATAGTTGTTTCCCGTAACTGCAGAGGGTTCATTTCACCCAAACCTTTAAAGCGCTGAACATTGACTTTACCGCGTTTTTTCTCCGCTTCGATACGATCCAACACCCCATTTTTTTCTGCTTCATCTAAGGCATAATAAACCTCTTTACCGACGTCGATTCGGTATAACGGCGGCATCGCAACAAACAGATGCCCGGCATCAACGACAGCTCTAAAATGACGAACAAACAGCGCGCAGATAAGCGTCGCGATGTGCAGACCATCGGAGTCGGCATCGGCAAGAATACAGATTTTTCCATAACGTAAACCAGATAAATTCGAAGAAGCAGGATCAATCCCTATCGCTATCGATATATTATGGATTTCTTCGGAATTTAAAATAATATCAGAGTCGTCTTCCCAGGTATTTTTGATTTTTCCCCGTAACGGCATAATAGCTTGAAACTCACGATCCCGCGCTTGTTTTGCAGAGCCACCAGCCGAATCACCTTCTACTAAAAAAATCTCCCCGCGCATCGGTTCCTGAGTTGAGCAATCGGTCAGCTTACCAGGAAGAGCCGGGCCTTGAGTAATTTTTTTACGGGCAATTTTTTTACTTTTACGCGTTCGGGTCTGCGCATTATTAATGCAAAATTCAGCCAGTAACTCAGCCTCATTAACATGCGCATTGAGCCATAAACTAAAGGCATCTTTTACCACACCGGAAACAAAAGCAGCGCACTGCCGTGATGAGAGGCGTTCTTTTATTTGCCCTGCAAACTGCGGATCTTTGATTTTAACCGAAAGAATATAGGCACATCTGTCCCAAATATCTTCTGGGCTTAATTTTAGACCACGCGGTAGAAGGTTACGAATATCACAGAACTCACGCATCGCATCCAGTAGCCCCTGTCTGAAACCATTAACGTGCGTACCGCCCTGCACTGTCGGTATTAAATTTACGTAACTTTCTGAAATTGAAGGTCCACCATCGGGTAACCACACTACCGACCAATTCACTGTTTCACTTTTTGCGGAAAAATTACCGGTAAAGGGCTTAGGTGGTAATAACTCATTGTCTGCAATGGCTTCCAGCAAATAATCATTTAAACCATCTTGATAGCACCACTGATAGTCATTTTTATTTACTTTGTCTTTAAATTTAATCGACAGGCCCGCACATAGAACCGCTTTGGCTTTTAACAGATGCAGTAAACGGGATACTGAAAAGCGGGCACTGTCAAAGTAAGCGGGATCGGGATGAAAATGCACGGTGGTGCCTGTATTACGTTTTCCACAAGTCCCCGTTACATGTAACTCCTCAACCTTTTCACCATTTTCAAAGGCAATTTCATAAACTTGACCATCACGACGAATACTCACATCAACACGTTTTGATAAAGCATTAACAACGGAAATCCCAACGCCGTGAAGACCGCCAGATATTTCGTAATTTGCACCTGAAAATTTACCACCTGCATGTAATTTACAGAAGATAAGCTCAACACCTGAAATGCGCTCTTCAGGATGAATATCAACCGGCATGCCGCGTCCATCATCAATCACTTCTAAGGATTGATCCTGATGTAAAATCACCTGGATAGTCGCCGCATGTCCGGCTAGCGCCTCATCCACACTGTTGTCAATAACTTCCTGACCAAGATGATTCGGACGTGATGTGTCGGTGTACATTCCCGGACGGTGGCGAACGGGATCAAGACCATTTAATACCTCGATCGAGTCTGAATTGTATTGGTCGCTCATGCTTGTACCTATATTGAAAAAACGTATTGAAAAAACGGGAAGTCATTTTAACCAATTAATACATAAAATAAAATCTGAATTATATTGGTCGCTGATGCTTGTACCTATATTGAAAAAACGTATTAAAAAAACGGGGAGTCATTTTAACCAATTATCACTTAAAATTCATCAGCAAAATAAAGCCTGAATTATATTGGTCGCTGATGCTTGCACCTATATTGGAAAAACGTATTAAAAAACGGGGAATCATTTTAACCAATTATCACTTAAAATTCATCAGCAAAATAAAATCTGAATTGTATTGATCACTCATGCGTGTACCTATATTGGAAAACGTATTGAAAAAACGGGGAGTTATTTGAAGAAATTAATAACTAAAATAAAAACTTAATAATATCAGGTAAGAAGCGTTCAAAACCAATAAAGCTATGATCGCCTCCCTCTTCACAGATTATTTTACAACGTTGAAATTTATCGAAGGCTTCCCGATAATTTAAAACTTCATCCTTTTTTTGTAATAAAATCCAACATTTTTGCGGATCACTGAGCTCTTTTACCACTAATGCTCTTAACTGCCGCAGGTAGTTTTCATCTATTTGATAAGACTCTTGTGTGTAAGGATGAGTTTGCATTCCCGCGTATTGTCGCAGTAAACGATAGGGAAAAACAGCCGGATTTATTAACACTGCTTTCACCCCATATTGCTCACTCACTTTTGCGGCTAAATAGCCCCCCAATGAGCTGCCCATAATAGCGATTTCCATGCCCTTATATTGCTCAAAAAAAGACTCAATCAGCGCCCACATCTGTTCAGGCTGACAGGGGAGTTGCGGGCAGACAAAAGTTATTTCAGGGAAGTTCTCAGCTAAATAAGCGGACATTTGTCGCGCTTTTAAAGATCCGGGAGAACTATGATAACCGTGTAGGGATAATAAAATTTTTGGCATTAATAACCTGTAGCTTCTTTATCGGGGGTAAATGCTCCATGCGCTATGCGCTCAACTTTAGTCATAAGAGTACCATTTTTATGTAACGCTAAATAGCGGTAACCGGGAGCACTCTCATCAACATCAAAATCCTCGGAATTGGGCTTGAACTGCAGGCAGGTCGATGGGCTGGTTAGAAAGCGCACCTGATTAAACTCAATATCTCCCGCCTGATGAACATGTCCCGATAGCACGGCACGTACATTTTTATGTAACTTAATGAGTTTTAAAAACTGCTGGTTATTTTTTAGAATATGCTGATCTAGCCATGCTGATTTCACCGGTAAAACATGATGATGCACACAAATTAGAGTGTGTTTATCGGGATATTCAGCCAAAGCTTGCTGTAAAAAATTCAGTTGTTGCTCGGTTAAAAAACCATGGGGCGCACCTTCAACTTGTGAATCTAGTAAAATAATTTGCCAAAAATCACTCACAATTTGCTTGCTCTGCGCTAGGCCCTCCTGCAAAAGGCTGGGCAACATTACCGATTGCATATCATGATTGCCGGGCAACCAGTAACAGGGTAAATTCAAGGTTTTTATCTGCTTGGTAAAATCAAGGTAAGATTGTTGGGAATGATCTTGAGACAGATCTCCCGTGGATAAAACAGCCTGACACTTGGATGAGTAACGAGCGGCATGTTTAATCACAGCCTCATAACTTTCAGCAGGTTTTATACCAAGCAGGTCTTTATTCCGATCGGAAAAAAGATGGGTATCTGTGATTTGCAGAAGTTGTAAGCAACCCTGCTGATCTGATTTTAATTTTGCGACTTGTATGCTCATAACTTTCATTCGTAGATTAATGGATATTGCAAGATTGGTTAATGTTCATAATTTGATCCAGAGTTAATGATTGCAATATTTGCTAGTACACATGATCAGACCTTAATATAATTTCCGTTATAACTTAAGTAGATAATTTTACCATTTGCTTAGTTATATTTTTAAAAAAAATACTCAAAAAATGAGATTATGCGCTATTTACTTGTAAATTTGCGATCTAACTACCGGGATTATTACGAAAAAATCAGAAATTACGTTATATTTTTACATTTTTACATTTTTAGGCGCTAAATTATTAAATCGTCTTTGTTTAGTTCGAGCCATTGTAATGCAATAATAGTCGCTGCATTATATATTTTCCCTTCTTTTACCCACTGATAGGCTGTTTCTCTTGGTACAATGTGGGCGCGAATATCTTCTCCTTCATGCGCGAGTCCATATAATCCACCCACCACAGTGCTATCGACATTGGCGATAAAGAGATCGACCTGTTCCGTTGTACCGCCTGGACTGACTAAATAATTAAGCATAAACTGGCATGATTTAACAGTTAAACCCGCTTCTTCAAAGGCCTCACGCTTTGCCACTTGTTCGGCCACTTCATCCTGCTCAATAATCCCTGCCACTAATTCGAATAACCATGGGGATTTTTCGCCAGCCATTGCACCAAAACGGAACTGCTCTATTAATACTACGGTATCGTTTTTTACATCATAGGGTAATAATACAGCTGCATGGCCGCGTTCAAAAAATTCACGTTTTATCTCGGGGCTCCAGCCACCTGCAAATAATTTATGTTTTAATGTATATAAATTACATTCAAAAAAGCCTTTATATAAAGATTCTTTCGATAATACTTGTACATCATCTTGATTATAAAATACACTTCCACCTGAATGAACGTTCATTTTTTTATTCCTTAGAAAAACCTAAGCTGAATGTTTTATATTACACTTAATCTGTCACTAAATTTGAAGCAGCTCGCACACTCATAGGATTTATTAACATGGCCATAAAAAAATTTACTCTCGCGGCATTGTTTGCCCTAACCAGCTACAGTTATTCTGTTCAAGCTGATACTTTATTACAAGTATACCAAACCGCCAAAATCAAAGATCCTGTTATTCTCAAAAGCAAAGCGCAGTATGATCTCTATTTAGAAAAAGTGACAGAAACAAACGCAGCGTTATTACCCCAAATTGGCTTTGGACTAAGCACAGATTATAGCAATTACAATAATAATAACTTAAATAATTCAAAATTCGGCGCTAATATTGGATTAAGCCAATCACTTTATAATGGTTCATATTGGCAACAATTAAGTATTGCTGAGAAACAAGCAACACAGTATGCCAGCATTTATGGTTTGGCGGCACAGGATTTACTGTTTAGAGCATCAATGGCTTACTTTAATGTCTTACGTGCAGATGCAGCGGTAAAATCAGTTAAAGCGAATAAACGCGCGGTAGAACGCCAGCTTGAGCAGACTCAACAACGCTTTGAAGTAGGCTTAATTGCGATCACCGATGTGCATGAAGCGCAAGCCGAATACGATAGAACGACAGCCGATGAAATCATCGCAGAAAATAACCTCGCGAATACCTATTATGCGCTGCGCGAATTAACCGGTGCCGATGTCCATAATGTATCTTACCTGAATACTAAGACCTTTAGCGCAGCTAAAATTGAAGGTGATGTGTCTCTGTGGCGCAATAAAGCATTAGAGTCTAACTTGGACCTGCATGGCAAACGCATTGTTAAAGAATTGGCTAAAATGCAAATTGATTTAGCAAAAACAGGTCATCAACCCACCTTAGATTTAACCGCTGGAGTAGGTTACAACAACACCTCCTATGATAAAGACTTTAATAATGATACCGATATTAGCAACGGCACTATCGGGCTGAGCTTAAATGTTCCAATTTACACCGGGGGCAGTATTAGCTCGCAGGTCAAACAAGCACAATATAATTATGTTTATGCCAGTGAAGATTTAGTACAAACTTTCCGCAGTACAGAAGCACAAATCAATAGAGGTTATAACAATGTCAGCGCATCAATCAGCTCTCTTCGTGCCTATGAGCAAACAGTACTTTCTTCACGTAGTGCCCTGGATGCAACAGAAGCGGGCTTTGAAGTGGGTACCCGTACTATCGTTGATGTGTTAGATGCGACGCGCGCACTATACGAATCTGAAAATCAATTAGCTAATGCGCGTTATGACTATATTATCAACATGTTACAGCTTAAGTTTTCTGCAGGTACTCTGGCCGAACAAGATATTATCGATATTTCTAACGGTTTAATTGAAGTCTCAGCAAAATCTTAATGTCGACTCATTCACACTAGATTTGCTTAGTATAGTAAACTGAACTGAACGCTAAAAAATCAAATTTAAGCAGAAAGTGAGATCCAAAAGGGAGACAATCTGTCTCCCTTTTGATTAACTGTCGTCTGGTGAGATTATGGATTGTTACGAATTATTTTGATGATTTCAGAGGTTGAACAGCCCTCTTCAAACTGTAAAACACGCACTTCACCACCGTTAGCAATAACTTCTTTTCCACCGGCAATGTCTTCCGGTTGGTAATCTCCACCTTTAACCAGCAGATCCGGCAAAATCTCAGCGATCAAACGCTGTGGTGTTTGTTCAGTAAATTCGATCACCCAGTCAACTGCCCCCAAACCGGCTAATACCGCCATACGACGATCAACGGGATTCACAGGACGCCCTTGCCCTTTTAAGTTGCGCACTGATTGATCACTGTTTACCGCAACAATTAGACGGTTACCCTGTTCGCGTGCCGTATTTAAATAGGATACATGACCCGCATGAAGAATATCAAAGCAGCCATTGGTCATCACCACTTTCTCACCCCGATGCTGAGCAAGTTTGACAGCCAGTTTTAGTTGTTCTTCTGAAAGCACACCAAAACCTATCTCCTGCTGACTATAAACCGCATTCGCTAATTCAATAGTATTAACCGTTGAAGTACCAATTTTACCTACCACAACGCCTGCAGCCGCATTTGCTAAGGTACAAGCCTGTTCAAAGGAACTGCCCGCGGCCAATGACGAAGCTAAAACAGAAATAACCGTATCACCCGCACCGGTAACATCATAAACCTCCTGCGCCTGTGTTGGGAGATGCAATGGCGCTTGTCCCTCTCTTAATAACGTCATGCCATGCTCACTACGTGTCACCAGTAAAGCCTCAAGATCCAATTCCTTAATCAATGCCAGTCCACGCTCAACCAACGCTTTCTCGGAATGACACTTACCCACAACCGCTTCAAATTCCGCAAAGTTTGGGGTCAAGAGAGTCGCACCACGATATTTTTCAAATTCAGATCCTTTGGGATCCACTAACACCAATGAATTGAATTTTTTGGCCAGCTGAATCATGGTCTGTATATCAGCTAAAGAGCCTTTATTATAATCCGATAGGATAACCACACTTGGCTGGCGTGTTAGACTCCTTTGCATTTTTTCTAAGATCTCAGTGCTATCTATGCCCTCAAATCCCTCTTCAAAATCTAAACGTAATAATTGCTGATGACGACTTAATACTCTTAACTTAGTAATAGTCGGGAAATTAGGCACCCTCACAAAATCTGTATTTACATGTACTGATTTAAGATTTTTTACCAGTACATTGGCCGCTTCATCATCACCAACCAGACCAATCAAATTGACTTTACCACCCAGCGCGGCAACATTTAAAGCCACATTTGCAGCTCCCCCCGGACGCTCTTCGATCTGCTCAACTTTAACCACCGGTACTGGGGCTTCAGGAGAGATTCGAGCCGTTGGTCCATGCCAGTATCGATCTAACATGACATCGCCAACTACTAATACTTGCGCCTTGTCATATTCAGGTAATGTTATTTTCATGTGATCTCTTTATTTTTGGACAATTTGTTTACATAAAAGTATTAAGCTTATCATAATCCTCACAAAAGCATATTTACAAAAAATTTCATTTATATAACAGCCAAAAATAAACGCCGAGACGCTTATTTCTTACCTCTATCGTTATATACTCACTAGTATATTACTTCTAGAGACTGTGCCTATGTTAACTATGCTATGTGTAGATAGTGATCCACAGCGCCTTGCTCAAATCATTGCAGATCTTCAGCCCTTAAAGACACGTTTAACATTACTGCAAGCGACAAGCTTATTTCAAGCAGAGCAGTTGATCTTACAAAATAAGCAAAATATAGCGTTAATACTTTGCGCGCAAACCTTTTCAGATGGCAATGCGATGTCAATTTTAAAGCGATCGCAATCCAACACAATGGGTAAAATTGTTTATGCTGCGATTCCTTGCGCGGCAGAGCTTATCGATTATATCAATCAGGGCCATATCGATTACTTTATAACTTTACCCTATCAAGCGCAGGAACTGATCACTGTTATTCAACAGCAGGTAAGCCGTTATAAAATAAACCATCAGCTGCGCCAGCTATTCCCCAAAAACAGTATTGTTGATACAACCCGTTTATTAGATAAGCCAGAGCTGTCTAATACCTCAAACTTTAAAGAAAAATTTCTTGATTATTCTCTTTATTCAGACTCTGAACTATCCCACTTGGTAATAAAATCCTTATATAAAGTATTAGAGACAGGTGACCAGTATAAAATTCGCCGTCGTTACAGCACAAATCATATACTCACTCGCGAAGGTGAAAAAAATTGTTTTCTCTGGTTTATTACCAAGGGAGAAGTGCTACTTAAGAAGCGTAATGCCCATGGAGAAATTCAGGATATTACTATTATGCAGGAGGGCACTATGGTGGGTGGTATGTCCTTTTTAACCGGAGAACCTGCTTTTAGTACCGGTGTTACTCTGGTTGAAACAGAAGTTTTGAAAGTTGATAACACTATTTTTTCACAAATAATGCAATCAAACACAGCACTTTTAGCCCCTTTTACTAATTTATTACTGCGTAATTTCAACCGCCGTTTACAACATAGCATATCCACTGAACTTGCCCTGCAGGAAACTCTGGAATCTTTAGACCTTGCTTACAATCAACTTATCGAAAGTGAAAAAATGGTGGTATTAGGGCAATTAGTTACCGGTGTTGCCCATGAACTTAATAATCCTGTCGCCGCCATTTTACGTGGCTCCGATTCATTAAAGGAACTTATATTTACCCTGCTCTGTTGTAATGATAACACCCCTTTCTCTCAACTTGCACGGCGAACCCTGCAGCAGGGTTTGAGCTTGGTACCTTTGTCAACCTTCGAAATCCGCCAAAGAACTAAGCAATTACTGCCTAAAATAAAGGATAAAAAGCTCGCTAAATATTTAATCAACATGGACTTAGACGATCAGCAGATTCCGCTGGAAAATAATCGGAATTTACGGGAAAGTATTTTATTATTAGATAAATTCTATCAAGTTGGTAATATTTTACGCAGTAGTAATGCCTGCGCCTCACGCATTGCAGATTTAGTTAAAAGTTTAAAACATTATGCAGCCCAAGATAGCCCGGTCTCAGAACTGTCTGATATTCATGAGGGTTTGGAAGAGACTTTAATTATCTTTGAAAATAAATTAAAGCATTACAGCGTCATTAAAAAGTACCAGCAATTACCTAAAATTGAGTGTCATCCAATAGAGTTAGAACAGGTCTGGACAAATATAATATCAAATGCGATAGATGCAACGGGTGACACCGGGATTATAAGAATATCAACTGTCTACCTGCCCTATGATGAAGCACCCAGCATTCAAGTTATTATCGAAGATAATGGGCCAGGGGTACAGGCACATAATCTAAATAAAATATTTGAACTGAATTACACCACAAAAAGAGAAGGACACTTTGGTTTGGGAATTGGCTTAACTATTTGTTCTAAAATTATTAAGCAGCACCATGGTAGTATAGAAATTGCATCTCAGCTGGGTTTATTTACACGTTTTATCATTACTCTGCCGGTATTTAACCCCAATATAGAAAGTGAACGTTTACCTTTATTGCGTAGCTAAGAGTATCTATCAGCGATTATTTTTCATCTATGCGGTGAATAAAAAACAGCAAAATAGACAGTATTAAAAGCAGCAATAATTGTAATAAAATAGATCCTCTTAGGACTAATATAGAGAGCATAAAACTACTTAGCACCACTAAATAGATCTGTAATTTACGCTTTTTATCAATTTTTTTATGTTTTTCCCAATCTTGCAAAATTGCGCCAAAGTAGGGAGTCTTTAGTAACTTTTGATGGAAATAAGGGGAGCTACGAGCAAAACAGCTCAGTGCCAAAATAAAAAAAGGGGTAGTCGGCAGGAGTGGCAGAATAATACCCAACAAGCCCAGTAAAATACTCAGGCCACCGATAAAAATGACCAGATAACGATAAAGTTGTTTATGCATTTTGATTTTTTAGATTAATTAAGAACAAAAAAAAGCTCGCAATCTGCGAGCTTTTAAAGCTAAAGCCAATCTAAACAGGCCTTGCTGTATAACAATTTGACAAGAAATTACTTCTTACCAAGCTTCTCTTTGATACGCGCTTTCTTACCAGTAAGTTCACGTAAGTAGTACAGTTTAGCTTGACGAACCACACCGCGACGTTTAACTTCAACGCTTCCTACAATTGGGCTGTGAGTTTGGAATACACGCTCAACACCTTCACCATTCGACGAGATTTTACGAACAGTAAATGCAGAGTGTAAACCACGGTTACGCTTAGCAATAACAACACCTTCAAATGCTTGAAGACGCTCTTTTTCACCTTCTTTTACGCGAACACGTACAATAACAGTATCACCTGGTGCAAATTTAGGCATATCGCTACGCATTTGTTCTTTTTCAATTGCTTGTATAATATTGCTCATTTTAATACCTTTATTACCTAGTTAGCCAATAACATCGCTGGTCAGTCGGAGTCACTTTCCAGTGCAGCAAGCAATTTAGCTTGCTCGTCAGTCAGAGCTAGGTTATTTAATAAATCGGGTCTTCTTTGTTTCGTGCGTTGCAGTGCTTGTTTTAATCGCCAAAGACGAATTTTTTCATGATCACCGCTTAATAATACACTTGGCACTTGTTTTCCATCTAACACCTCAGGTCGCGTATAGTGGGGGCAATCAAGCAATCCATCCGCAAAGGAGTCCTGCTCAGCTGATAACACATGACCTAACACACCGGGTAAAAAACGTACCACAGCATCAATTAAAATCATGGCTGGCAACTCACCACCACTTAAAACATAATCACCGACTGACCACTCTTCGTCAACCAGGCTTTCTATTAAACGCTCATCTACACCCTCATAACGCCCCGCCACTAATATCAAAGCATCAGAGCCTGATAATAATTGCGCGCCACAATGATCTAAACGCTTGCCTTGAGGAGAAAGATAAATAACCTTCGCCTCGTGCCCTGCTTCTTTTGCAGCCTGTTTGGCAGCTAAAATGGCATCCCTTAAAGGTTCCACCATCATTAACATACCAGGCCCACCACCATAGGGACGATCATCAACCGTTCTATGTTTATCCAAAGTGAAATCACGAGGATTCCAACATTGAATAGAAAGCAGCTTATTTTTTACCGCTCGACCTGTTACCCCATTGTCGCTAATGGCCCGAAACATATCCGGGAAGAGGCTTACAACCCCTATCCACATCACTTTTCTCCTAGGGTATTCAGAAATCAGGTTCCCAATTAACTTGAATTAATTTGCTTGTAATATCCACATTGGAAATTACTTGCTTTTCGATGAACGGGATTAAGCGTTCTTTGTGTCCGAAAGCATCGTTCGAGTTGGCTTTTACAACAAGCACATCATTTGAGCCTGTCTCCATGATCTCGGTGACAACACCCAGATCGTAACCATTGTCAGTTTTAACCTGACACCCGATTAGATCACGCCAATAGAAGTTCTCTTCCAAATTAGGAAGTTTATCTGAGTCAACGAGTAGCTCTAAACCGACTAAGGCTTGTGCTTCTTCTCTAACATCAAATCCAACTATTTTTGCAACAAAACCATTACTGTGACATTTCCAATCAGCTATATTAACTTCTTGAAACTGCTCTTTTGATTTCATTAACAAAGGCTTATATTCAAAAATGCTTTCAGGATCATCGGTGTAGGAGTGAACTTTCAACCAGCCTTTGATACCATGAACCGCACCAAACTTACCGATTACAATTGGTTCTGCTTTTTTGCTCACCGAACTCCCCTCACCTAACTGCAATTAAGCAGCTACTGCGTTATCTTTTACAAGTTTAGCAACACGATCACTTAGCTGTGCGCCAAGACCAACCCAATGGTTGATGCGATCTGTATCTAAACGTAATCTTTCTGCTTGACCTTGTGCTGTAGGGTTAAAGAAGCCTACTTTTTCAAGGAAACAACCGTCACGTGGGCTACGGCTATCGGTTACTACCACTTGGTAGAATGGGCGTTTTTTAACGCCACCACGAGTTAAACGAATAGTTACCATATCGTCCTCTATTAATTATTAAACGTCGTAAGCCAGAATATTCTGACCACCTGCTTTTGTAGAAAGCTGCAAAATTATACTCTTATCAGGCAAAAGAACAATATAAATCACACTTTCACCGCAGTTAAGCGACTAAAGTCACAATCCAACGAATCAAAAAAGCCCAAGAAGACAGTAAAAACAATCAACTTGGGCTTATTGAATAGACTATAAAAAAATATTAAAGTGCTGATTCTTTTTTAAATCATCTCCGCCCTGGAGGTGCTCCCGCACCAGGTGGCATCATACCCTGCATACTGCTCATCATTTTGCGCATGCCGCCTTTACCCGACATTTTTTTCATCATTTTCTGCATTTGCATGAATTGTTTTAATAATCTATTCACATCTTGGATTTGTGTACCAGAGCCAGCTGCGATCCGGCGTTTACGCCCACCTTTAATTATTTCTGGTTTGCTGCGCTCTTTTTTGGTCATCGAATTAATGATCACTTCCATCTGATCGGTACTTTTATCATTAACTTGATTTTTAACACCACTAGGCAGTTTCCCCATGCCCGGCAATTTATCCATCATGCCCGTCATGCCGCCCATATTTTTCATCTGTATTAACTGCTCACGAAAGTCTTCTAAATCAAAACCCTTACCGGCTTTAACTTTACGCGCTAATTTTTCCGCTTTTTCTTTGTCTACCTTGGTTTCAAGTTCTTCGATTAATGAAAGAACATCACCCATTCCTAAAATTCGTGAGGCTATTCGTTCTGGATGAAAAGCCTCTAAGGCATCCACTTTTTCGCCCATACCGATAAATTTAATCGGTTTGCCCGTAATATGACGGATAGAAAGTGCTGCACCACCGCGCGCATCACCATCAGCTTTCGTTAATATAATCCCCGTCAAGGGTAATGTTTCATTGAAAGATTTAGCGGTATTGGCTGCATCTTGACCGGTCATCGCGTCAACAACAAAAAGTGTTTCAATAGGTTTAATGGCCTGGTGAAGATCTTTAATCTCATCCATCATCTCGCCGTCGACATGCAAACGACCGGCAGTATCGACAATCACAACATCAATAAATTTCTTTTTAGCGTAAGCGATCGCCGCATTAGCAATGTCAATCGGTTTTTGCGTAATATCACTGGGAAAGAATTCAACACCCACTTCAGCGGCAAGTGTTTCCAGCTGTTTGATTGCAGCAGGACGATAAATATCGGCACTGACCACTAACACACTTTTTTTATCACGAGTTTTTAATAATCGGCCAAGTTTAGCAACGGAGGTTGTTTTACCCGCCCCCTGCAAGCCCGCCATCAATAAAATAGCAGGGGGTTGAGTGGCAAGATCTAATGATTCGTTCACTTCCCCCATTGCCAATTCAAGCTCATTTTGAACAATTTTAATGAAAGCTTGGCCGGGGCTTAAACTTTTAGCAACGTCTTGTCCAACAGAACGTGTTTTTATCGCTTGTATAAAATCACGAACAACAGGTAACGCAACATCGGCTTCGAGTAAAGCCATGCGCACTTCACGCAGGGTATCTTTAATATTATCTTCGGTTAAGCGTCCTTTGCCACTGACATTTTTCAGGGTTTTCGACAGTCGTTCGGTTAAATTCTCAAACATACTCATCTCTCGTTGCTAAAAATAAAGTTTATTATACGCACTTATCAATACCCATACTACCTGAATATGCAGATTCACAGTGACCTGCGTGTGCAATAATAAGCAATTAGAATCGGTAAAGCATTCTTAGCCAGTGCGAATAGCAATTTGACTAATTAGGAGAGGTAATTTGTAGATGGTAGCGGATTATCTGGTGGTTCCAGTGATTACTTCCTTATGATCCCTGTGCCATAATATTAAGCAAGACTTCCAACATATCAGGCAATTAATAAAGAAGAGATTTTCACTACTTTAAGCGTAAAGCTGAGCGTACAATAAGAAAACCAATAAACGAGGTAAAATTAGAGCGCCTTAAATCAACAAGCTATCAGGTACAATATGTTGATATCTAATAATTTTATGACAAAGCGGCAAAGTTGAACGCCAGCTCCAATTGTTACCCTAGAAGATCACCAATTGATGGGTTACTATAATAATAGCAATATAAATAACAAGAGTGGGTTGATATGGATTACTGGGCATTTATTGTAGCTACTTTTTATTTGATCGGTGGTGGCTTAGCGGTCAATATATTATTTAATCGGGCAAGACCTTTTCACAAGTGGCTTATTGGATCAACAATCATCGCACTTTCTACTCACGTGATTTGGTTATATCACAATATATTCTTAATCAACGGGCAAAACCTGCCGATCTTAAATGTTGTGTCTTTAATTGGATTCTTAATCGCCTTACTGTCAGCGATAATGACTAAGCGCCTTAATACGGGGGTTTTGTTACCGGTAATATTTGGGTTCAATATTATGAATTTTATTGCCGTTGCGCATTTTCCAAGTCATTTTATTACCCATTTAGAAATACACCCGGCCATTGGTTCACATATTCTTTTAGCGCTACTAGCCTATGCAATTCTGAGTATTGCCAGCCTGTTAGCATTACAGCTTGCCTACATTAATTATCGCTTAAAAAATCATAAGCGCCCCTTAACCATGACCAATATGCCGCCTTTAATGACCCTAGAAAAAATCTTATTTCAGTTTATTCTTATTGGCTTTATTCTATTAAGTTTTACTCTAATAACTGGGCTTATTTTTCTGGATGATATGTTTGCGCAGGGCAATGCCCATAAAGCTATCCTATCGATAATCGCATGGATGGTTTATGCGATTTTATTATGGGGCCATTATACAAAAGGCTGGCGAGGACAATTGATTGTTTATACTACGATCATTGCCTCTTCTTTATTAACCCTTGCCTATTTTGGCAGTCGATTTGTCCGTGAAATTATACTGAACTAAACAACACTCGTTTTTTACTTTACTCTCAGAGAGAAGAATCAACTTAAGGTCTGATAAATGAGGTCAAAAAGCGCTGCAATGACTCTTTTTAGCCGATTAAA
>JBLHWW010000071.1:0-18880 GCA_047629075.1 Psychromonas sp.
TTGTCTGTTCGGCTTTAAAATGGAAATATCGTAATTTAATTTGTGAAGGTAATCATCAGGTTACTTTCTTATTATTATATGGTGACTTCGAATTAGTCTTAAAACGTATGTAGGCACGTAAAAATCAATTTATGCCCACTGCGCTGCTTAAAAGCCAGTTTGATGCACTGGAGCTACCTCAACAAGACGAAAAAAATATTATTAAAATAGATATCGCTGGTAGCTTTGAAAATGTTGTAGAACGCTGCATTAAGGCTATTCAATAGGTGAATTAAAATTATGAATAAGGTTATTGAACAAGTTACAAAAAATATTAAATTGCGCAGCGGTCAATTACGCAGTGAGTCTTTATCACGTACCCGGAAACAAGCCGAATAGGGTAAAGATCGAGCCATGCTCGCCGGTGGTAATTTAGCTCATACCGTTATGTCCTGCTAGGTGGGGCAAAATTTATTATCTCTCCCGGATATAGCCAGCGATTATTAGAGCATGCCAAAAAAGGCTTTGCACCTTTGATTCTGGGGGGTCAACACCTTCTGAGACTATTACCGCCTTAGAGCCAGGTTATGATTATCCGAAATTTTTTCCGGCTGAGGAAAATGCTGGTGCTGCTGCGCTAAAGGCAATTGCAGGGCCGTTACCTCAGTTTTTTGCCCAACGGGTGGGATAAATCCGGATAATGTTGCTGACTATATGGCACTTAATTGTGTGGCAACCGTGGGTGATTCCTGGATGCTGCCTAATGCTGCTATTGCACAGTGTAATTGGGGTAAAGTGACCGAGCTTGCTAAGCAAGCAGTATCTTTGATGGCAAACTTAAAAACTTAATTTATTAGCATCACTTAGCCGGTTACAGGACAGGCATCATTTATCGATGCCTGTCCTTACGGTTGAATTTATATACTTTCACCCAGTTGAATTTTAAAACCCAAATCGATAACTTTTTGCTCAATTGATTGACCGTTTAATCGGGCAATAAGCTGTTCTGCCGTTACTTGGCCAATTTTTTCGCGGGGAGTGATCACTGTTGCTAATTTAGGTACCATAGACTGGCCAACATTATGGCCATGAAATCCGGCAACGGCAATCTGCTCAGGGATCTTAATGCCGCACCGCTGCGCTTCAAAAACAGCTCCAACCGCAAGATCATCATTAGTGCAAAATAAACCATCTGTTTGTGGATGCTCGGCGAGGGTGCGGGTTAATAATTCAGCGCCTAAGGTAAAAGAAGAAGGCGCTTCAGTCATCATACTTTTAGGGACTAAACCGTGCTCCTGCATCGCCTTTTCATAACCCTGTTGTCGAAACCGGGTACGCGCATCTAAACGGGCACCGAGATAAACAATTTTTTTATAACCTCGATCAATCATGGCTGACACCATCTGATAACCGGCTTCGAAATTATCAACACCCACAGCTTGTTCAATAGCCGGGGATGCAGCATCCATCATCTCAATAACGGGAATGCCCGCCGTTTTGATCATTTTTAAGGTGCGGGTCGTATGATGACTTTCAGAAAGAATTAAACCGTCAATATGGTAGGATAACAGGAAGCTAATTCGTTCTTCCTCTATCTCAGCGCTATATCCGTAATGAGCCAACATGGTCTGGTACCCAGCGGCTTTGGTCACTTTTTCAATACCTCGGATAACTTCAGAGAATACCTGATTGGTTAAAGAGGGTACAAGAATACCTATCGCATGACTTTTGGCATGAGAGAGCAGATCCGGTGCCCGGTTGGGAATGTAACCCAGTTCATCCAATGCAACTGCAATTTTTGCCTGTATTTCAGAGGAGACCCAAGCCGGATCGCGCAGGTAACGACTAACGGTCATTTTAGTCACGCCAACAATATTGGCAACATCCTGCAGGGTGGGTCTTTTTTTCTTGCTCATAATATTATCCATTAAATGTTACCTGTAACATAACAACAATTAAGGCTATATTCTACTTTTCTTATATTTATCTTTAGCATAAACGCTAAAATAATGATTTTAATAGAACCACCGCTTCGTCTGCAATTTCCGTTGTGACCGCAAGCGGCGCTTTATCACAGGCTATTAACATCTGCAACAAATTGGTCTTACCTTTTGTATTATGTAGGATAAAATGAGCTATGAGCTATCAAGAGCAAGAGATATTTTTTGATTTATGTCAATATTACTAGACGTCAGGTAAAATAATTGTTAATTTAGATGGTTAAAAGTGAAATGGTAATACCAATTAACTTACCGGCAAAGTTTCTGTTTATTAAGGACATTATGACTTACGCAAAAATCAAACAACCGAAACTTGCGGATGTGATTGAAAATCGTCTTGAAAGCATGATTCTAGATGGCTCTTTGGAGCTCGGTGAAAAGTTACCTTCGGAACGTGAACTGTCTAAACAGTTTGATGTTTCCCGTCCTTCATTGCGTGAAGCGATGCAGCGCTTAGAGTCAAAAGGGTTACTTAACCGTCGTCAAGGCGGCGGAACCTATGTTAAAGAAGAGTTGCGCGAGCGTTTAACTGATCCTTTATTTGAACTGTTAAATACTCACCCTGAATCTCAATATGATTTACTTGAGTTTCGTTATGCACTGGAAGGTGTTTCTGCGTATTACGCAGCCCTGCGTGGCACCTCAGCTGATTTTGACAAAATCAAAAATAGTTTTGCGGCGATTGAAAAATCCCGTCAAGCCCGCGATCTGGAAAAAGAAATTCAGCACGTCGCACAGTTTTATCTGTCCGTTATAGAGGCCGCTCACAACGTGGTCTTTTTACATTTAGCACGTGGCATAAAACCTCTGCTGGAAAAAAATATCGCCGATAATGTGCAGCAACTTTATGGTTATCCTGAAGTGGCTGCTAAAATTCATCAGCATCGTCTGCAGCTGCTGGAAGCGATTCTATCAAAACAACCCACAAGCGCACAACAAGCATCAGCACAGCATTTAAGTTACATTGAAGAAACACGTCTTGTGATGTTACGTGAAGAGAGTTCATTTAAACGCGCATTAGGGCGTTTTTAACTTGCTAAAAAACAGCTCAATCAAGTAACTATTTATATTACTTATTGCCGAGACGGCATTATCCAAAACGTGTTTTAAAGCAGGTAATGGTTAATATAAATAGTTATACATCAAACGCTTAACCTTATGGTTGAGATTTTCTAGTGATAAGAAGGAAAGTGTCATGACTGACATCCTAAATGATATTGATGCACAAGAAACGTCAGAATGGCTTGATGCCCTGACAACCATTCTTGAAGATGAAGGAACCGAGCGTGCTCAGTTCATCATTAAAAAAGTAACCGAACAAGCCCGTAAAGAGGGTGTTAAGTTACCAACAGACATTAATACTAATTATATTAATACTATTCCGCTTGCACAGCAGCCGAATTATCCTGGTGATGTCAAAATAGAAAGTCGCATTCGTTCTATTATCCGCTGGAATGCGATCATGATTGTGATGCGAGCTTCGAAAAAAGAGTTGGACTTAGGGGGACACATGGCCTCTTACCAGTCTGCGGCGACATTTTACGAAGTCTGTTTTCACCATTTCTTTCGTGCAGCGAATGAAACCGATGGTGGAGATTTAGTTTATTACCAGGGTCATATCTCTCCCGGTATCTATGCGCGTGCATTTCTTGAAGGGCGTTTAAGCGCAGACCAACTTGATAATTTCCGTCAGGAAGTTGATGGTAAAGGGTTACCTTCCTACCCACATCCGAAACTATTACCTGAGTTTTGGCAGTTCCCAACCGTCTCGATGGGTCTTGGTCCAATTGCGGCTATTTATCAGGCACGTTTTCTAAAATACCTTGAAGGTCGTGATTTAAAACCAACCTCTAATCAGCGTGTTTATGCTTTTCTGGGTGACGGTGAGATGGATGAGCCGGAATCTCGTGGTTCTCTATCCTTTGCTTCGCGTGAAAAACTGGATAACTTGTGTTTCTTAATTAACTGTAATTTACAGCGTTTAGATGGGCCAGTAATGGGTAATGGCAGCATTATTCAAGAACTTGAAGGTCTATTTCATGGTGCAGGCTGGAATGTTGTTAAAGTTATCTGGGGTGGCAACTGGGATTCTCTGCTTGCGCAGGATTCATCGGGTAAGCTGCTGCAATTAATGGAAGAGACCGTTGATGGTGATTACCAAACATTTAAATCAAAAGATGGTGCTTACGTCCGTGAACATTTCTTTGGTAAATATCCTGAAACAGCAGCATTAGTTGCAACCTGGACAGATGAGGAAATATTTGCACTTAAGCGCGGTGGTCATGATTCATCTAAAGTCTATGCTGCCTTTAAAAATGCACAGGAAACGAAGGGCAAACCAACGGTTATCTTAGCAAAAACTGTTAAAGGTTACGGTATGGGCCCAGCGGCTGAGGGCAAAAATATTGCTCACGGCGTAAAGAAAATGAACGACTCACATATTCAAAGTTTACGTGATCGTTTAAACCTGAAGGATCTGTTAAGTGATGAGAAAGCGTCAACTCTCCCTTATTTAACACTGGAAGAAGGATCGGCAGAATACAAATACTTACACGGTCATCGTGAAGCGCTATTAGGTTACACACCGAAACGCTCCACTAAGTTTTCTGGAGAACTTGCTGTACCGGCGCTGGATAAATTCGCACCGCTGTTACAAGAGCAAAAACGTGAAATCTCAACGACCATGGCTTATGTACGTATATTAAACCTATTATTAAAAGACAAAAATATTGGTAAAAATATCGTCCCTATTATTGCGGATGAAGGTCGTACTTTTGGTATGGAAGGTCTATTCCGTCAAGTAGGTATCTACAATCCTGATGGTCAGGAATACACTCCGGAAGATCGCGGCGTTGTCTCTTACTACAAAGAAACAAAATCGGGTCAGGTACTTCAGGAAGGTATCAATGAACTAGGTTCAATGTCTTCTTGGGTAGCAGCTGCCACGTCTTACAGCACCAATGATCTACCGATGATTCCATTCTATATCTACTACTCTATGTTTGGTTTTCAGCGTATTGGCGATATGGCATGGATGGCGGGTGACCAACAGGCGCGTGGTTTCCTAATCGGTGCGACTGCTGGTCGTACTACGTTAAATGGTGAAGGTTTACAGCACGAAGATGGTCACAGTCACATTCAGGCAAATACTATCCCGAACTGTATCTCTTATGATCCGACCTTTGTGTACGAGCTGGCCGTTATTATTCAAGATGGTATTGAGCGTATGTACGGTGAGAAGCAGGAGAATGTTTTCTACTACCTAACGGTGATGAACGAAAACTACGCCATGCCAGCAATGCCTGAAGGCGTTGAAGAGGGTATTCGTAAAGGTATCTATAAACTTCAATCACACACGGGCAGCAACAAGGTACAGTTATTAAGTTCAGGTACGATCATGAATGAAGTACGCCGAGCTGCGGTTATTCTAAGCGAAGAATATGACGTCGCGTCTGATATTTTCTCGGTGACTTCATTTAATGAATTAACCCGTGAAGGTCAGGATGCAGAGCGACACAACATGCTTAACCCGGAAGCTCCGCAAAAAGTGGCTTACATTACTCAGGTATTAGGTGATGAACCAACTATTGCTGCAACGGATTACATGAAAAACTACGCTGAGCAAGTACGTGCATTTATTCCAAGTGATTCATATAAAGTGCTCGGTACCGATGGTTTTGGTCGCAGTGACAGCCGTGAAAATTTACGTCGTCACTTTGAAGTAAATGCCAGTTATGTTGTTGTTGCGGCATTAGCAGAGCTTGCCAAGCGTGGTGATATCGAACGTTCAGTCGTTACAGAAGCCATCGCTAAATTTGCTATCGATGTAAACAAAACCAACCCACTATTTGCGTAAATCAAATGCGCTGTTATTAAACAATAACAGCGTCTTTTATTGATTAGGAAAATTATTATGTCTGAATTAAAAGAATTTTTACTACCTGATATTGGTGCTGATGCGGCTGATATTACTGATATTTTAGTATCTGTTGGTGACACTATTGCGGTGGAACAAGATATATTAACCATTGAAGGTGATAAAGCATCAATGGATGTTCCATCATCGGTTGCCGGTGTTGTTAAAGAAATTAAAGTAAAAGTGGGAGACAGTGTTTCTGAAGGTAATCTTGTGTTGATGGTTGAAGTTGCTGGAGAAGCTGCTGCTGAGGCAACGGTTGCTGACGCACCTGCTGCGCCCGTAGCAGAAGCGGCCCCTGTGGTCGAAGCCCCTGCTGTACCTGCTGCAACAGCCCAGTTAAAAGAAATATCTGTTCCCGATATCGGTGGTGACGAAGTTGAAGTAACAGAAGTATTAGTTTCTGTTGGTGACAGCATAGCAGAAGATCAAGATATCCTAACGGTTGAGGGTGACAAAGCGTCAATGGATGTCCCTGCACCGTTTGCAGGTGTGGTTAAAGAAATTAAAGTCACTGCGGGTGATAAAGTTTCTGAAGGATCATTAATTTTAGTGGTTGAAGTAGAAGGTGCTGCTGCTCCAGTTGCTGTTGCTCCGGTTGCTGCTGCTCCGGTTGCTGCTGCTCCGGTTGCTGCTACTCCGGTTGCTCCCGCTGTTGAAGTACCAAAAACTGCGCCTGCTGCTCAATTGAGCCCTTCACAGGTCTCTGTTGCCGGCTCAATCAAAGCGTCTCCTTCAGTGCGTCGTACTGCTCGTGAGTTTAACTTGGATCTTGCTGTTATTCCGGCAACGGGCATCAAAGGTCGTACCACCAAAGAAGACGTGCAGACTTATGTTAAAGAACAGTTATTGCTGGCTAAATCGGGTGGTGGTGGCGGCTTGCAAGTGCTTGCTTCTCCAAAAGTGGATTTTGCTAAATTTGGTGAAGTGGAAGTTAAGCCACTTTCACGCATCCAAAAAATATCAGGTCCTTCTCTGCACCGTAACTGGGTAACCATCCCGCATGTTACACAATTTGATGAAGTGGATATCACTGAACTTGAAGTGTTCCGTAAAGAACAAAATGCGATTGCGGTTAAACGTGACCTAGGCCTGAAAATCAGCCCGTTAGTCTTTATGATGAAAGCGGTGGCTAAAGCACTACAAGAATATCCTGATTTCAACTCTTCATTATCAGCAGATGGCGAAAGTTTAATCCTGAAAAAATACATAAATATCGGTATTGCGGTAGATACGCCAAACGGTTTGGTTGTACCCGTGGTAAAAGATGTAATAAACAAAGGGATTTATGATATCTCGCGTGAACTCGGAGAAATTTCGAAAAAAGCGCGTGCCGGTAAATTAACCACCAGAGATATGCAGGGTGGCAGCATGACTATCTCCAGTCTTGGCGGTATCGGCGGTACACAGTTTACCCCTATCGTAAATGCGCCTGAAGTTGCTATTTTAGGCGTCTCTAAGTCGGCGATGAAACCCTTATGGAATGGCAAAGAGTTTGAGCCTCGTCTGATGGTTCCACTTGCGCTTTCCTATGATCACCGTGTTATTGATGGTGCAGAAGGTGCTCGCTTCATTACTGCGATTAATAATTATCTGTCTGATTTGCGTACATTAATCCTATAATTATGTTAACAGGTCGGCATTTGTCGACCTTTTATTTTGCATTTATTTGACAATAAAATAGACTCGCAAAACTTCAATCGTTTTTCTGGCGTAACGGCTAAAATATAGAGGTCAAAATGAGTAAAGAAATTAAAGCACAAGTTGTAGTATTAGGTTCAGGTCCTGCAGGATATTCAGCCGCATTCCGAGCAGCTGACTTAGGATTAGAAACAGTTATAATAGAAAAATACAATACATTGGGTGGCGTTTGTTTGAATGTCGGTTGTATCCCCTCTAAAGCCCTGTTACACGTATCAAAAGTAATCGAAGAAGCCAAAGCACTTTCTGAACATGGTGTTTTATTTGGTGAGCCGTCAACGGATATCGATAAAATTCGAATCTGGAAAGATAAAGTTGTTACACAACTTACCGGTGGCCTACAAGGCATGGCTAAAATGCGTAAAGTGACAGTAGTGAATGGTTTTGGCAAATTCACTGGCGCCAATACGATTGAAGTTCTGGATGGCGATGAAAAAACCACTGTTACTTTTGATAATGCAATTATTGCAGCGGGCTCCCGTCCGATTAAATTACCTTTCGTACCGCATGATGATCCGCGTGTATGGGATTCAACCGATGCACTAGAGCTGCGCTCAGTGCCAAAACGCCTGCTTGTTTTAGGTGGTGGTATTATTGGTCTGGAAATGGGGACTGTGTATAAATCACTAGGCTCTGATGTTGATGTGGTTGAGTTTGCAGACCAGTTAGTACCGGCTGCCGATATTGATATCGTGCAGGTTTACACTAAAAAAGTGAAGAGCAAATTCAATATTATGCTGTCCACTAAAGTGACTGCAGTTGAAGCTAAAGAAGATGCGCTTTATGTGTCTTTTGAAGGTAAGAATGCACCTAGCGAAGCAAAACCTTATGACGCTGTATTGGTTGCGGTTGGTCGTGTGCCAAACGGTCTTTCTTTGGATGCTGAAAAAGCTGGTATTAATGTTACAGAACGCGGCTTTATTGAAGTTGATAAGCAGCTGCGTACTAACGTGCCGCACATCCATGGGATTGGTGATGTCGTCGGTCAGCCGATGCTTGCACATAAAGGGACACATGAAGGACATGTTGCGGCAGAAGTGATTGCAGGTAAAAAACATTACTTTGATCCTAAAACAATCCCTTCAGTCGCTTACACTGAACCAGAAATGGCTTGGGTTGGTCTGACTGAAAAAGATGCAAAAGAGCAGGGTATTAATTATGAGAAATCTGTTTTCCCATGGGCTGCGTCCGGTCGTGCTATAGCATCGGATTGTACTGCAGGTATGACGAAGCTTATCTTTGATAAAGAAACTCATCGTGTTATCGGTGGTGCAGTAGTCGGTACTAATGCTGGTGAACTGTTAGGCGAAATTGGCCTGGCGATTGAGATGGGTTGTGATGCTGAAGATATTGCTTTAACTATTCATGCACACCCTACACTTAATGAGTCAGTTGGCCTTGCCGCTGAAATTTATGAAGGTTCAATTACAGATTTACCGAATGCAAAAGCGGTAAAAAAATAAATAATTGACTGTTTGAATAAAGATCAGAAAGGCGCTTTTTAAGCGCCTTTTTTTGTGGTTATAATCTAGCTATGATCTTTCAAGTCTCAGCTTTTTCCTTCAGCTATTTTTTTAGATTTTTTCATGTTCCTAGTGTAACTTATTGATTTTTTGATGGTGGTTAGATATTATTTGATTAGATTAAAAAGGATGGAACATATTTTTTAAGTGCACATTAATACCTATAAGCGGTTCAATAGCTCTTAGCTTTTGCATTCTACTTTTCAGTATTATCCATTCTAATTTAGTAGTGGCTTTAATGGAATGAAAATGCAATTGGGCTAAAACCATTTTATGCTTATTGAGTGTTGGTGATAGATAAAATAAAAATAAGAGATGGTATATGCATAAATGCAAATGTTGTGGTGAAGAATTACCGATTATGAGAATGCGTCGAACCTGGAAAGAAAGACATATTACCCGTAGAAATACATTTAAATATCGGTGTGAACAATGTAATGAAATTACATTTATAAGTATGCTTATGTCTTTCAAACAGCACTAGTTAATAGAGGAATTGAGCTTCGAGATTCGAGATTTAAGATTCGGATTTCGAATCTCGGGCTTTCAAGCATTTTCTACTTTCCCGTCTATAAATCTAAACTAACGTTTAATTCACTCCATTATTTCTTTTGCTAATTTCATTTCCCCGCTAAGAAAAAAAATTTGGCTGTCCAGTATTTTCTTGTTTCTGGCTATAATTCTAATAACATAGCTAATAACATAGCCACCCATAATTATAATAATAACATTATAATAACATAGCCACCCATAATTATTGGCGAATATTTACGCACTGGTCTAAAATAACATAGCCACCCATAATTATTGGCGAATATTTACGCACTGGTCTAATATTTAATTACCTTTATTTACTTGCAGGTAATGGATGATTAATAACATAGCCACCCATAATTATTGGCGAATATTTACGCACTGGTCTAATATTTAATTACCTTTATTTACTTGCAGGTAATGGATGATGGCCAGACCAAGACAAACGATCGTGAGTTTAGATGACACACCTTACTATCATTGCTGCTCACGTGTTGTGCGTAAAGCATGCTTATGTGGTATTGATAACACGACAGGTGAAAACTATGAACATCGTCGGCAGTGGGTTGACGCTCGCATTCTAGAACTTGCGGCTATTTTTGCGATTGAAATTTGTGCCTATGCTGTCATGAGTAATCACTTGCATATTGTCCTTAAAGTGAATGCTGATAAAGTCACAAGCTTGTCTGATAAAGCAGTACTTGTCCAATGGCATAGAGGCTTTAAAGGGACGTTACTGACACAGAAGTTTGTTAACAATGAATACCTTAATGATTTTGAAATTGGAACTGTTAATGACTGTATTACCGAATATCGTCGACGTTTAATCGATATTAGCTGGTTTATGCGTTCACTCAGTGAGCCGATTGCGAGACAGGCGAACAAAGAAGATAGCTGTACCGGCCGATTCTGGGAAGGACGTTTTAAATCTCAGGCACTACTTGATGAAGCAGCGATACTCGCTTGTATGGCGTATGTTGATTTAAACCCCATTCGCGCCAAGATGGCGACAACCCCTGAAACCTCAGATCACACCAGTATCCAGCGAAGAATTCACTCGGCCATAAAAGGTGAACAGCCAGCAGAACTACTACCGTTTGTAGGTGATGAACGCCTGAGGATGCCTGATGGGCTGATGTTTAGTGTCAAAGATTACATTATGCTTGTTGAAGATACTGGTAGAATTATACGAGAAGATAAGCGTGGTGCCATTAGTTCAAGCAGCCAAGGCATTCTAAACCGACTTAATATTCCCGCAGAAAACTGGCTTAAAATCACTACCGAATTTGGTCATTTATTTAAAGGGGCGGTAGGTGCCTTACCGGCATTAACTGAATACTGTGAACATTTAGACCGAAAGCGACGCCATGGTGCAGCAAACTGCCAACGCTGGCTGTGCGCTTAAAACTTAATTTTTCAATTACCTGTAAGTCATCCCTCGCTTGATTAAAATCAAGCTTCTTCTGCTGGTTTTAAACGGTGACATTCCTCATATTTCATAATCTACAGCCACATTTATTGAATAAATCAATAAATGCGTTTGAATAATTATCAAAGACTACCGCAATGAATGTTGAAAGAGGCTATTTTATTGTTTAGAGAAATGGGTGGCATGTTTGTTCGCTCGAACTGCGAAACTGCGTTTAGGTTTCTCATCATCTACACGCGGTCAGGGCTGAATACCAACAATCAAAGTTAAGCCAAAAGCTCACAAGCGAAGGCTTACAAATAACCAGTACGGTATTTAGATTACAGCACGGAGCGTGCGAACGAGCGACAGCTGGCAGCTCACCGCCCGCATTTTGCATCTAGCAGTCCGCATCTAGCATCTCGCTACCGACAGATCACCGCTCATCACTCCTAACTTGTTGTACTTCCTTGAAAATCAGTGTTTATTTTTCCAGCATAATGTAGGATCATATTTTTAATTTTATTGGTCGCAGAAAATAAGCATATTGGTTATTTTGTAGTACTAACTTATTCTGCTTCTTGTGAGGAATTGATATGTTTGAAAGTTTTGGTGTTATTAATATCTGGACTTATATTGCCGGTCTTATTTTTATTATCCTCGCTCCCGGACCTAATTCACTTTATGTGTTGAAAACCGGCGCAAGTTACGGCATCGCGACGGGTTATTGTGCCGTGGCGGGAGTGTTGTTAGGGGATGCGATTCTGATTTTATTGTCTTATCTTGGGGTCGCCTCGTTAGTCCAAACTTCTCCTTTTTTGTTTACTGCAATGCGTTACTTAGGCGCTGCTTACCTTTTGTATCTTGGTGTAAGCTTAATCTACAGTAACTGGGCAGCCCCAAAAGTGAAAGCATTCTCCCCAAAAGTAAAGACAGAAAAAGTTTTTCGTAAGTCACTTAGTTTGAGCTTGACCAATCCTAAAGCCTTGCTTTTTTATGTGTCATTTTTCATTCAATTTGTTGATTACAGTTATCACAGTACTTGGATTTCATATTCAATTTTGGCCATGATATTAGAGGCTTTTAGTTTAATCTATCTTAGTGTACTGATTGTGTTGGGCCGTGCGCTGACTCGATATTTTCATCAAAACAAGTCCTTAGCTAAAATGGGAAACAGCCTATTAGGGTTGTTTTTTATGGGCTTTGCGGCAAGGCTGTCGATCCTAAATTAACATCGCTATTTTGTGAGCAAGTGCTCGGCAAGTTCAGCTAAAATGAGATTGTTATACTCTGTATCAAACCCAGAATTTAGGTCTATGGTTTTTTAAGTAAATCGAAGGAGTTGAATGATGACAAGTAATGTTGGTGGTCTTGAGCGTACCCTGCGTATTATTGTGGGAGTTGTTATTATCAGCGCGGGGGCTATTTTCAAAGCTGATGGGGCGCTGTGGGATTCATTCGACTGTTAACCGGCAGCATGGGATGGTGGCCTGCTTATTTACCTTTTCGTATATCGAGCTGTTCTGCTGACAATAGGGAGGAGTGAATATCAACAGCCAAAGCTGTTCTGTTGACAATAGGGAGGAGTGAATATCAACAGCCAAAGCTTTTTGATCACCCATTAATCTGTAAGAAGAATTTTGCAGGGACAATTATGCGATGTTGTACTCGCGTAGTTTGCTCTATTTCTTCAAAAAAGACAGCTCGTTCTTTACCGACCTGCTTGGCAGAACATATTGTTTTATCAATAGCAGTTTGGCACTATCTGCTTATTTTGTGGCGATAATACGTATTTTTATAAAGAGAAGATTTCAAGAATAAGGTTGTTGATCATAGAAGGAGAGAGGCTAAAGATGAACATAAAACATCAGGCTGTTCACTGAGGTTTTATGTCGATTAAAAGATGATTAGAGGTAACGTAAAGAGATTCCGTTATGATCAAAAAGATGGGTTTTATCGGCATCGACTGTCAGATAGATGGTTTCTCCTTTGTGCTTATTAATAATACCTGGAATTTTCACTATTACTGGCACTTTTGATTCCGCGCTATCAAGGTGTAATAGGGTCACTTCGCCTAATGATTCCACAAAGGAAATAGTGCCCGACAACATGCAACTGGTCTGATCGGCTAAACGAAAATCCTCTGGACGCACGCCAATGCTGAGCGTTTGATTTTCAATATCAGGGTGACTCTGTATCGGGATATCCACCTGGTGACCGTTTTGACTTTGTATGATTGCAGACAATAAATAAACTCGATTATCTAGTTTAATGATTTCTTTGTCTCAGTATTGGTGGAATGTTAGCATAATTTATTGAATAGAAAAGCAATCTAAACTAGGGTGGTTTTTATTTTAAATAAGCAGGCTGAAAAGAATAGATTCTACAGCCCCGTTAGCTGTTCTTAGTTGTTGGGAAATAATAATGAAAGAGATTAAATATCCGATTAAGGGATCGTGCCAATGTGGCAATGTCACCTACGAGCTTTTAGAGCCGCCCACCATGATTGTGGCTTGTCACTGTATAGCATGCCAAAAATTATCGACAAGTGCATTTAGTATTACCGCAATGGTTCATTCCGATAACGTAAAATTCAAAGGAAAAATGAGTGAGTGGAGCCGGGTAGCCGACAGCGGTAATATCAGTAGCGCGAAATTTTGCCCTTCTTGTGGAAACAGGCTCTACCATTTTAACCCCAGTGAACCCGAAAAAATCAAACTCAAACCCAGTACCTTATTCGATACAAGAATCATAAATCCCACTGCTCATATCTGGGTTAGTGAAAAACAAGATTGGTATAAAATTCCTAACGGGATGAAAGTTTTTGATAAGCAGCCTTAACTTACTCATCGCCAAATGACTTAAGTAAAGGCGATAGCCGTTGAGGCTGTCTCTTTTTATAAATTTTACCGACTCATTATACCCACCATTCCTCCAAGATGCGCTCGCTCAAATTTCTAACGGCATAAAACTTCCCCGGCTAACTGACAATAATTATTATCAAGCCTGAAATTACAATAGTTTTACCTTATTCGAGTCCACTTAATATTGGATGTTCAAAATAGGACTTAAAAGCAGATGATTTATTTTCCGACTGGGGCTTAAGTGCTGCGTTAGATCTGGCTTATATTCCTAAACTATATCCATTTATGGGTGATTTTTATCACGGCTAACTAGCTAAATAAACAGGATTGCCAATGAGCGATGATATTGATGTATCTAATAAATTGCCGATTGCTGAGCAATTAGGCCGATCGGCGAATATTTGTCGCCCTACAGTGATTTTATTTTTAGTGGTTTGTATCGAATGATACCAAACGCATTAATAAAGTGATCTGAATTATTATTTAAAATTGATCATAAATTTAATGGCTGTCTTATTTGAAGGTACAACTAGCACCAACTATGACAATAAACGTATAGTTCGTAGAGTGCATTTTATGCACCGATTGTCGCTGCGGGCGGTGCATCGAATGCAACCTACCGATAACATCATACGAAACGCATTATTCTATTTACTATTTAAAATGATCCTGGCGGCTTTTTGAGCGTAAACTTTCCTTTGAAGTAATTGATCATAAATTTAAGGCGTTTGGCATGAGCAGTATCTCCGTTGCTATTATTGGTACCTTATTGGCCTGTTATTTTATGCATCATTTACTCAATAGCTTTCAGCCACAAGGTTTGGCTAGTAGGCACAGCTGCTCTAATCGTACTTGGTCGATTACAAATGAGTTTTTCTGGCGGACAAAATAGTTACACTGTGGCTTATTTTGCATTTATTTATGCAGTCGTTAACTGAGTAGTTATGTATTTATTTATTGTTGCTGCCTAAAACATTTAATGTGGAATTACAAAACTGCTCAGGTCGTTATTGAACGTACGTTCATGCCTTTTTTAGAGGAGTACTACGTTATGAGTAAATCAGCCAAATTTGATCGCGCTGATGTTGTCGAAAAAGCCACCAAGCTGTATTGAGAAAAGGGTTTTCATGGAACATTCATGCGCAACCTGCAGGATGTGGTTGATATGTGGCCAGGCAGTATTTATGCCACCTTTGGAAACAAAGAAAACTTATTTAAAGAAGCGCTTCAATACTACGCGAAAGTCAGTTTATCTCGTCTTTCGGCCTGTAATAAAGCAGCTTTATCGCCCCTTGAAGCACGACGAACCTTTGTTAAAAGTATCTTAATAGACGCTGTTGAATCAGCCTCTAGCGGTATGAGCATGCTGGTTAAATCCGTTGCTGAATTGACCGTTGAAAATGCCGAACTGTTGTCGGAAAGCAAACGATTACTGAGTTTGATAGAAAGTGAATTTGCGGCAATCTTCAAAGAAGCGATTGAACGGGGGGAAATAAGCACATCTAAAGATTCAAAATATCTGGCTCAATATCTGCAAATTCAAATAATAGGGGTACGCACCTATGCGGGTGCTCACGATGATGCTCTGGCTATTGAAGTCCTTATTGATGATGTTTTTGCTAGCAGCGTGGTTCACGGATAATTTTCTGATTCAAGCGTTAGCAGCTGAAATATGCACTATTATCTGACGGTCAGAATCAAAACAGGGCGAAAATTTAGCAGAGCGTTTCATGCAACGCCCTGCTGACTTGCTAGCTTTTTTGATTGAGCGCTTTGTCTATGTCGAAGCCATTGTGGCGTTCGCGAACCTGTTCCCAAGGTTCTCCCCAGGTGCGGTTCACTACTCTTCCACGCTGTACCGCTTGGCGCTGCGCTATTTCGCTTGCCCAACGCTGAACATTTTTGTAACTGTGAACATCCAAAAATTCAGCGGCGTCATAGAGCTCACCTAACACCAGGTTTCCGTACCATGGCCAGATAGCGATATCCGCAATACTGTATTGATCTCCTGCGATAAAATGCTGGCTGGATAATTGTTTGTCCAACAAGTCTAGCTGACGTTTAACTTCCATGGTAAAACGGTCAATTGGATACTCTAATTTCTCCGGTGCATAAGCATAAAAATGACCAAATCCACCGCCTAAATAGGGTGCCGCGCCTTGTAACCAAAATAACCAGTTGAATACCTTCGTGCGTTGTTCAGGTTTTTCCGGTAAAAAGCGCTCAAACTTTTCAGCCAGATACAACAGGATTGAACCAGACTCGAATAAGGGAATGGGTTTATCGGCCGAACAATCCAATAAGGCTGGGATTTTAGAATTTGGATTGATCGCGACAAAACCGGAAGAGAATTGCTGTCCTTCACTAATGTCAATGAGATGAGCATCATATTCTGCCTCTGAAATTCCTAAAGCCAGAAGCTCCTCAAGCATAATAGTAACTTTCTGACCATTGGGTGTCCCCATAGAATAAAGCTGCAAAGGGTGAACGCCGACAGGAAGGGCTTTATCATGTGTTGCCCCTGATATTGGACGGTTTATCTTTGCCCAAGTACCAGCACTTTCACTGTTAGGGGTCCAAACCTTTGCTGGGGTGTATTGGCTTGCCATAGTATCTCCTCATAAAGTAGTTGTGCTTGCTATTGTAAAAAATCGTTTAGATGACTCTATGCTAATCGGATAAAATACATTGATCAAGCTGTTTTTGAACATCTGTTCAATCATCTAATCCTAAGGTCGGCTGCCATTACCGGGGCGCGAATTCAAGGTTATTACAAAGAAATGCGATGGGCTAAAAACCCGCTTATTTGGTAATAAAGATGAATAAAATAATAGAGAAAAACAAATAAAATCAGGGGTAGATCCCGGCACAGGTATCAAAAGCCAGGTTTGGTGTTTTAATTTGGCTTGGGCAGCAAGCCTTTAAGTTCCTTAAGGCTTTTAATAACTGCTGTAGGCTCAACATCCCAAGGATCAAAAATAGTATTCTGGGAACGCTGTACCCATACAGACAGCATCCCTGTTGATATTGCGCCAATGACATCAAAGGGGTTGCTTGAAATTAGCCATGCTTGGTTATGTGTGGCACCTGATTCTCGTAAGAAATGGCAGTAGACAGCTGGATTAGGTTTAAATGACTTGAGATCATCGCAACTGACTATACCATCGAAAAACGGCCTTATTCCTGCATTGGCAAGCAGCGTTTCAACGGCTTCTTTAGTACCATTAGAAAATGCATAAAGTTTAAAGCCGGCATCCTTTAATTGTGCTAATGCGTTTGCTGTATCATCAAAGGCTGGCAGGGTTTTATAACCGTCCATCAACGCCTGCTTCTGCTCTTTTGAAAGAGACACCCGATGGAAATTACAGGTATAGTCCAATGCATTACGGGTGCAAACCTCAAAGTTTTGGTAATTCTGCATTAAGCCCCTGCGAAAAGAGTATTCCAGTTGTTTATCCCGCCAAGTCTGAGAAAAAGCCTGTGCATCATCACCTAACCATTTTTCTAAAGTAGCCACTATTCCATGTGTATTAATTAATGTTCCATAGACATCAAAAGCAAGTATCACTGCCATTTTATCTCCTCATTTTTTTAGCTTTTATTTAACTATATTCTGAACTACGGATCAATAAGATTTTTTGGTCGATGAAAAAAGTACTTTCTGCGCCAGAAAGGGAGTCTCTCTGTTCAAGGTGCTCCCGCCTTATTAAAATTTTAATATTATAGAAAACCAATACCCAAGCAGATTAATGATGATTGAGCGGTTCACTATTAATATATACTTAAACTATTTTTGATAGCATTGCAGATTGCTCTAAACAGTGATGCGACCTAAACTTTGATTGTATCTGTTGTTGAACTATTGAGCTATGACTGGGAGAGTTTATGAAACGCATTTTGCTGTTTATTACGACTAACTTTGCAATACTTATTATTCTCGGCATTATTCTTAATATTGTATTACCTTTGCTGGGGGTTCATCTGCAAGATACTGCTGGGCTGTTAATTATTTCTGCTGTGTTTGGTATGGGAGGCTCTTTTATTTCTCTGGCGATATCCAAGTGGGTTGCAAAACGAAGCGTGGGCGCTTATCTCATAGAACAGCCGCATAATGCGCAGGAGCATTGGTTATTAAAGACAGTTACAAGACAGGCTGCCAAAGCAGGTGTCGGCATGCCGGAAGTGGCCATCTATGACTCTCCTGAAATTAACGCTTTTGCGACCGGTATGAATAAAAACAATGCTCTGGTGGCGGTGAGCAGGGGTTTGTTGAACAATATGACTGCAGATGAAGCTGAAGCTGTGCTCGCACATGAAATGAGTCATATTGCTAACGGTGATATGGTTACTATGACCCTGCTTCAAGGTGTAATGAATACTTTTGTATTTTTCTTTGCGCGAATAGTCGCACGGGCGTTAAGCAGGGGCAGTGACAACCAGTTTGTCTACTTTATGACGGTCATAGCATTTCAGATAATCTTCGGTATGTTGGCCAGCATAGTCGTGATGTGGTTTTCCCGTTACCGTGAATTCCGTGCCGATGCAGGTGGCGCGAATTTAGCGGGTAAAGAAAAAATGATCAATGCCTTAAAGCGCTTACAAGGAAATAAAGTCGAAAGTCAGCTTGATGGTCAGTTAGTTGCTTTCGGTATCAGTGGTAAACAAGCGTTCTCTGAGTTGCTGATGAGTCATCCCCCTCTTGAAAAAAGGATTAAGGCTTTACAAAGTCAAGCGTAGGGGCTTGCGTTAATACTCACTTGATAATTGCTCATGCCATATACTGTCACTCAATATTTTCAACTTATGATGATATTGGGTAACCGTTATTTAATGCGTTTACTTCAGGGCCTGTTTATCATTCGTGCTTAATTTCTGTTCGCGATAAAAACGGTACGAATTGTGCCGTTTAGTCATTCTAAGTAAATACCGCGCAATAAAGCGCTTTTAACCTAGCT